>JAZRCC010000267.1:0-1785 GCA_045635405.1 Alistipes sp. | reverse complement strand
CTTATCCGACTGGGTAAGGCCGACGCTATCGTTACAGGAGGTTCCGAGGCTCCGATAGCAATCCCTGGCGTGGGTGGCTTCTCGTCGATGCACGCCCTCTCAACCCGAAACGACGACCCGGAACACGCATCTCGTCCTTTCGACAAAAATCGCGACGGTTTTGTTATCGCCGAAGGTGCCGCAGCCTTGGTTTTGGAGGATGCCGAGCACGCTATCGCCCGTGGTGCAAAAATCTATTGCGAGGTGATTGGTAGCGGATTATCAGCCGACGCTCACCACTTTACGGCACCCGACCCCGAAGGCGAAGGTGCAATGGCATCGATGGCCGACGCTCTGGAAGAGGCTCAAATCTCAACCGCCGATGTGGACTATATCAATGTTCACGGAACAAGCACCTCATTGGGCGACGTAGCTGAGATTAAGGCTATTCAGAAGTTGTTCGGCGACGACGCATACCAACTTAACATCTCATCGACCAAATCGATGACCGGACACCTACTCGGTGCAACAGCTGCCGTAGAGGCTCTTGCCTGCATCTTTGCAATCACACACGACACGGTCCCTCCGACAATCAATGTCGAGGAGGTGGACGAAGAAATCGATCCAAAGCTCAACCTCACACTCAATACGGCACAAAAACGCGAGGTGAAGGTGGCTATGAGCAATACGTTTGGGTTTGGAGGACACAACTCCACTATTATTTTCCGAAAATTTTAACATCTGTAAAGTATGTTCGATTTTATACTCCGTCCGATTAAACGAAACATCGGACGCGACAAGTTCCACTATCGAGCCATCGACGATATGTTCGGATTTATCCCGAACAATATCGAACTATATAAGGTAGCCCTCATCCACAAATCATCCTCGCTGACCTACGAAAACCACGTAATCAACAACGAGCGTTTGGAGTTTTTGGGCGATGCCGTAATCGAATCGGTAACGTCGGACTATCTGTTTATCGAGTACCCCGACTACGACGAGGGGGAACTGACGAAGTTGCGTTCCAAAATCGTATCGCGTCAGTCGCTCAACCGCATTGCAAGCAAACTCGGGTTGGACAAGCACCTAATTTGCAGCCGTGCATTGCTGGCAACGCAGAAGCACCTCTTTGGCGATGCATTCGAGGCGATGATGGGAGCCATCTACCTCGACCAAGGCTACAACTTCACGAACAGATTGTTAATCAACAAGATATTCACCGAATATCTCTCTATCGAGGATGTTGATGAGGTGGAGAACGATTTCAAGAGTCGCCTTATCGAGTGGGGGCAGAAGGAGCATCACACAATTGTATTCCGCACGCAGAGTGCCGGAAGCGAGGGTTTCCGCTCGAAGGTGCTTATCGACAATATCGAATCGGGTCACGGCGTGGGCACCTCAAAGAAGGAGGCCGAGCAGGATGCTGCTCGCTCGGTAGCAGCCGATATGGACGATGAGGTGTGTGCCCGCTTGCTCGACAAGTTCGACAAATTGGAGGCAAAACGATGCAAAAAACGATAGATAACCATATCGATACCTCGGCTGCCGAGCGTGCCGAGTTACACGGAATCGGAACTCTCAACGATACCGAACTGCTTGGCATTGTCGTTGGTGACGAGGCTCTTGCAGCCAACATCTTGGCAAAGCACAAGACGGGCGACATTATGCGAATGAACATCCAGCGTCTGCGAATGGTCGAGGGTATGGGTCGTCGTTCGGCTCTGCAATTGGCGGCGGCTGTCGAGTTGGGGCGACGTTTCTTCGTTGCCGAGGCCTCGAAAGCCGACACTATGGGAAGCCCTG
>JAZRCC010000266.1:0-4319 GCA_045635405.1 Alistipes sp. | reverse complement strand
AAGACCGCTTGGCCTCCGACTTTGACAAGCCACCGCAGCCGCAGCTATCGAGCGACCCGCATAGACCTCGTCCGAGAGGTTTACGGTCATTGTCACAGGGTTGAAGTGGTCGGTCAAATGGCCACCGACGTGCGTAATTCGCACATTCGTAATATTGTGGTCACGCAACATCTGTGCAGCGATTTCGGCTCCTGTCATACCATTTGGCAGCGGCTTTTCAGAGTTCTGCTTAAAGACCGCACGCAATCGGGCCTGCACAATGAAGCCCACAATAGCAACGACGATAATCATCAAAAAAGCCTCCGACGTGGAGAGATTATGCAACAGTCCACCACCCTCTTCGTAGTAGCCTCCCGAATATGGAGTTTGCAAAAGTATTGATAACATATTTGTACGTTTTTTTATTTGTCACACGTTATAATCGTACAAATGTAAGAAAAATTGTGTAAATTTGCCAAAAATAGAGGGTTTGTTTCATCGCAAGCACCATATTAAACAGCATAAGCACCATATTTGCAAGCAGAAACAACTCCGCTATAAAAATCAGAAAAACGATGATTCGACACAAGAGAGATATCACCCCTACGGACGATGACCGCCGCTTTATGCAGATGGCAATCGATTTGTCAATCGAAAATGTCGCAAACGGAGGAGGCCCGTTCGGTGCCGTCATAGTTCGCGATGGCGAGGTCATTGCAACCGGCACAAACCGAGTTACGGCAAACAACGACCCGACCGCCCACGCCGAGGTCAGTGCCATCCGTGCAGCGTGTCAGAAGGTCGAGAGCTTCAAATTGGAGGGTTGCACCGTCTATTCGTCGTGCGAGCCTTGCCCTATGTGTTTGAGTGCGTTGTATTGGGCAGGTGTCGAGCGAATATTCTACGGCAACACCAAAGCCGATGCCGCAGCGATAGAGTTCGACGACTCGTTCATCTACGACGAGATTGCGTTGGACTATGCCGACCGCTCGATTCCCTGCATAAACATTATGCGAAAAGAGGCTCTTACGGGCTTCAAAGCGTGGCGTGACAAAGAGGATAAGGTGTTGTATTAGCGACAAAACGATAGACCAATGAATCTGCCACTACTGATAGCACGGCGAAGTGCATCGCACCTCTCGCCCGTACAGCAAACGATGAAGCGTATTGCATCAATTGCTATCACTATCAGCATAGCGGTAATGATTATCACCGTTGCCGTAGTTGGTGGTTTTCGTGAGCAAATCGACAAGGCAACGCACTTTCTGACGGCGGACATCATTGTATCGGCACCCGCCAATCGCTCGACAACCTCGCAACCGCAACCGATTTTGCAGAGCGATTCTCTACGCAATGTCATAGACTCGACACCCGGATGCGAAGCCATTCGTCCGTTTGCCATCTGTGCGGCGATAGCCCGCAATGGCGACAACGCAGCAAGTGTCATCATAAAGGGCATCGATAGCGACTACCCACTCGCAACATTCGAGGAGCTTATCATAGAGGGGCGTTCGCCACGTCGTGATACGTCACATCGAGAGGTTGCCATACCGCACAAGTTTGCCCAAACGCTGGGTCTGAAAACAGGCGACCGCATAGAGTTGTTGCTGATGGGCAAGGATGCACGCCCCGAACGCACAATATTTAAGATATCGGGCACGTACAACGCTATCGGCGACTCGTTGGGCGTACCGATGTTGCTTACCAGCATCCACGCCGTGCAACGAATTAACGGTTGGAACGAGCAGCAAATTTCCGGCTTCGAGATTGAGGCCACATCGAGATCCATTGCCGAAGAGGTTTCCGATTTGATTGAGATGCGGCTGATGTACGACTACGAAGGCGACGAGAGTCTGCAAGTAAGCACCATCGCCCGCCAATTCCAGAGCATATATGCGTGGTTGGAGACGCACGACATCAACGCCATCGTGGTTATCGTGATTATGTTTGCCGTGGCACTCTTCAATGTCATCACCACCCTGCTGACGATGGTTGCCGAGCGAACAAAGATGGTCGGCATATTGAAGAGTTTGGGTATGACAAACCGCACCCTGCGACACATATTCCTCTATCGCACCGCCGAAATAGTTGCGTTGGGGGTTGTGGCAGGCAATATTATCGGTGGCGGATTGGCCGCCTTACAGGCTCTGACGCACATCGTTCCGCTCAATAGCGAAGCCTATATTATCGACCACGTACCTATCGCCATAAATATCGGAGATATCCTTTTGATAGACGCCATATTCGTAGTAGCCATCATCGCATTTACGAGCATCGCCACTACGATTATACAGCACATAACACCCGCTGTTGCAGTTAAATACGAGTAGAAATGAGCACAAAGAGAGAGAAATCAGGCATAGCAGCCGACCAAACCCGACAGACCAAAGAGGTGCAGCAGATGTTCGACGACATCGCTCCTACGTACGACCGTGTAAACCACATCCTATCGCTATCCATCGACAAGTTGTGGCGACGACACACTGTGAATATCGTAGAGCGACTTCGCCCACGACGCATCTTGGATTTGGCAACGGGTACGGGCGACCTTGCGATTGCGATGGCTCGACGCATCAAGGATGTCGAGATATGCGGTGCCGACCTCTCGGCAGAGATGATGGCTGTGGCCGTGCGAAAAGTTGCCGCCCTCAATCTGCAAAATCGCATCACATTCACGCAGTGCGGAGCCGTTGAGATTGGTTTGGAGGATGGCTCAATCGATGTGGTAACCATAGCATTCGGAATTCGCAACTTCGAGAATCGAGAGGCTTCGTTAGCCGAGATTTTCCGCACACTACGCAGCGGAGGACACCTCGTAATCCTCGAATTTTCGAACCCTCGCAACCGCTTTGTCGGATGGATGTACCGCATCTACTCGCACAAGATTTTGCCATTTATCGGTGGCTTGATATCGAAAAATCGCCGTGCATACGAGTATCTTCCCGCTTCGGTCGATGAGTTCCCCGAGCCGGAAGAGTTTATCGAGATTTTGAAACGCAGCGGCTTTACGAACATCGCACGACACTCGCAAAGTCTCGGAATTGCACAGATATATGTAGCCCAACGCAATAGTTAACAAAAGCAGATATCGCAATGAAACTTTTTATAACAAAACTCCTCGCCACGCTGTTGCTTGCAACGGTCAGTTTCAGTAGTTGCAGTGCCCAAAAGATGCAGGAACGCATCAAAGAAAAGCTCAAAATCGAGGCTATTGAGAATATCTCCGGCTCAATCGGTAGCGGATGGGTTATTACGCTTCGTGTTCGCAACGACTCGTCGTTTTCACCCGTACTGACACACGGCGAAGGCGATATATATGTCGATGGAGCAAAGACGGCGTACGTAATGTTGCTCTCGCCAGTCGAGTTACCGAAGCACAGCACCTCATCGGTGGAGGTGCCGTTGAGCATCACCATTCACAGCCCACTGAAAGCCCTCGCTCTGCTGATGCGACTATCGCAACGCAACTTCGACAATATCGATATAGCGTTCAAAGCCTCCGTAAAAGCGATGGGTGCCGAACGCAGCATTGTCGTAGAGCGTGTGGGTGTAAATGCAATTTTGAACCAATTCGGATATAAATAATATTATATAGTATGACCAAACTTACAAGAGTGTGCTCGGCAATAGCCCTTGCGGCATCTATCGTCGGCGTGACGGCACAAAACCTCAAAACATACAAGGAGCATATCGGCTCGCCACTACAAATCGACTCGCTACGCACCATCAATGCGACTGTCGAGAGTCGCGAAAGTGGCAGAGCGGCCATCGTAAGCAATATCGAGGAGCAGAGGGCTGCGGCAGTTGATGGCTTCCGCATTATGATTTTTATGAGCAAAACACCTACGGCTCGTACCGAGGCTCTGGCAGCACGCGACTCGATAGCCAAATACGTACCGTTGCACCGCCAATATGTAACGTACGAAAACCCATATTTCAAGGTTTCGGTGGGCAACTGCACCACCCAAGAGGAGGCTTTGGTGCTGCTCGAAGATGTGAAACGCTACTTTCCGAAGGCGTTTATTATGCGAGAGAATATCCCATTGGAGGAGTTGGTTATCGAATAAAATCACATATTTTTCAATTTTTTTGTAAAATATCTTGTTTTTTTCGATACTGTTTTTTAATTTTGTGTTGACAAACAGAATTTTTTAACGCTTAAAAATTTAGAAAACTATGAAAAAGATTTATGCACTCGTTGCTGCTATCGCAGTATTCGGTATGGTAGGTTGTTGTGGTGAAGGTCAGAAGAAGGCAGAGCCTTGTGCAGAGCCTTGCCAGGCTTGCGAGCAGGCTGCTGTTGAGGTTGTTGAGGCTGCTCCTGCTGCCGAGGCTACTCC
>JAZRCC010000265.1:0-3740 GCA_045635405.1 Alistipes sp. | reverse complement strand
CCACCCGACATCTCGGCCGGGCGGTGCGTCGTACGATGCTCCATTCTGACCAACTCCATCAGCTCACGAGCCCTCTGCTCCGCCTCCTTGCGTGCCATTCCGCCAATCAATGCCGGCATCATAACATTCTCCAACGCCGTAAATTCGGGCAGAAGGTGGTACGCCTGAAAGACAAAGCGTATATGGCGATTGCGGAAGTGTGACAACTGTTCATCGCCAAGCGACGCAGTATCGACTCCGTTAATCACAACCGTGCCGCTATCCATCGGCAGGAGTGTTCCCATAATGTGCAGCAGCGTACTCTTACCGGCACCGCTTGCACCTGTTATGGCAACGATTTCGCCACGCTTAACCTCCAACGAAACACCACGCAGCACCTCGACATCGCCAAAACGCTTGTGGATATCCTTACAAATTATCATCTGCTATTGTGTTAAATTTATTAAACAACTCTATGGTTCGCACCGTATCGCGAACATCGTGCGTACGAAGCAGTGTTACACCCTGACGCAACGCCTCCCAATGCAGCGGTTGCACCGCCGTAGCGACATCTTCGGGTGTACTATTCAGCGTCTTATATATCATCGACTTTCGCGACAAGCCAACCAAAACAGGGTACTCCAACTCGACAAGATAGTTCAAATCGGCAAGCAGTCGGAAGTTCTGTTCCGTGCTCTTGGCAAAGCCGAAGCCCGGATCCAGAATAATTCGTTCACGGCGAATGCCTCGCTTGACCACCGCCTCGGCACGGTCACACAAGTAGCGACACACAACGGACGACACATCGTCGTAGAGAGCCAACCCCTGCATCGTCTGCGGTGTTCCTCGCATATGCATCATAATATATGGCAAGTCGTAATGCGATACGACATCGACCATCGCATCCTCCAACTCGCCTGCCGAGATATCGTTCACAATCACATCGCCAAACTCCTCAATCGTACGTCGAACGACCTCGCTGCGGAATGTATCGACCGAGATAGGTATCGTCGGCGAGACATTGCGTACTGCCCTTACGCCTCGCTGCACACGCTGCCACTCCTCCTCCAACGCAACATCTGCGGCATTGGGGCGCGACGAGTAGCCACCTATATCTATAATAGAGGCACCCTCCGCAACAACCTGCTCAGTACGTTGCTCTATCGCCTCCGTAGTAGTCGTTCGGCTATCGGCATAAAAAGAGTCGTCGGTGACATTTATGATTGCCACCGCCTGACGCCTAAAAAAGTCGATATTTCTGATATCGGTTGCCATATTAACTCTGCTTTGATTGGAGTGCTGCCCGCTGTCGGATGCGACCGTTCAGCTCCTCGATATCGCGTGCGAAATCCTCCATTGCAATATTTACAATCGTCACCGTAGCTCGTGCAACAATCTCGTCATCGGTCATCTGCACAGCAATTCGCTGACGGGCGTGCTCCTCCGAGCAGCCATCACGCTTAACCACTCGTTCGACACGCAGAGGCATAGGCGACAAGATGCCGACCGTGATATCAACCTCCGAATCGAAATTCGAGTCGAAGAGTATTGCCGATTCAAACACCACATAGTCGGCTTGTTGAGCATCGCACCACGCTCGAAAATCGGCACGAACTGCCGGATGTACCATTGCGTTGAGTCGTTGCAACTCCGTAGGGTTGCCAAACACCCGCTCTGCCAATCGCTTACGATTTAGCTCCGCACCATCGAAGCAGTCGCCGAACTCCCGCTGCAACTCGCCCAACAGTGGCTCTTGTTGCATAAGCTCCTTGGCACGCACGTCGGCAACATAAACGGGTACGCCAAAGCTCTCGAAAATTCGGCACGCCTCGCTCTTGCCGCTGCCGATACTGCCACAAACACCTACACGAATCACTACTTATCGACATTTATCACCACCTCGGGGATGGTGCCTATTGAACGTAGATTTATATCGCTTAAACGCACCGCAATAGCATCACGCAACGAGGTCGGCGAGATAGTCAAGCGACGCACTCGGCAACTCTTTGCGGCAACATCGTCAGGCTCAACACAGACATCCGTGTACTCCAACTCTTCGAGCGGAATTGTCAAACGACGTGTAAACGAGACAACGTATCCGAACAGGGTCGTTCCTTTGCCCTCGACAACACACGGGATATCGAAACTCTTGCCCTCGATACGCACACGAACATCGATTGACGTGGTGTATGTATAGTTGAGTTTCGCAACGTACCACAACGTAAACGACGCAAACAAAAGCATCACAAAAACGGGCGAAATATAGCTTCGCAACTGATGCAGACCAATGCTGATATAGTGAATAAATTTTTTCATACTCACAAAGATAGCAAAAATTCAACAACTGCGATACGCCGTAAGCAATTATTTGCAAAGATTAACTCGACAAACGACTCTCGCAAAAAAAAGAGTGTTCAAGTTTTTCAACCCGAACACTCTCAATTTTATCGCTCTACGGCACTACTACTTCTTCTTTGGAAGCATATCGTATGCCAATGGTGTTGCGATGAACAACGACGAGAATGTACCTACGATGATACCGATAATCAACGCGAATACAAATCCACGGATAGTCTCGCCACCGAAGATGAAGATTGCCAACAGCGTTACGAGAGTTGTACCCGAAGTATTCAACGTACGCATCAAAGTTGCTGTAAGCGACTTATTGATGTTCTCGCGGATATCACGCTTTGGATATAGCACCATATTCTCACGAATACGGTCGAAGATAACCACAGTATCGTTAATCGAGTAACCGATAATTGTCAAAATCGCAGCGATAAATGCCTGGTTAATCTCCAAGTTGAACGGCATAATTGCATAGAACAACGAGAATACACCGATAATGATGAAGGCATCGTGTGCAAGTGCCAAAGTAGCACCCGTAGCCCACTGCCACTTCTTGAATCGCAAAGTGATATAGAGACCGATTGCAACAAGCGAGAACAAGATTGCCCAAACAGCACCTGTAGTCATATCCTTCGCAATCGAAGGACCAATCTTATCTGCCGAGATGATACCATTAACATCGTCCTGTGTGCTACGGAATCCATCGAGCGTAATCTCATAGCTGTACAAAGGCTTCAACGCAGTGTAAATCATAGTCTCAACCTCCTCGGTAGTAGCCTCCGAAGTGTCGTCGTGCTTGTACTGCGTTACGATACGCATCTGATTCTCATCACCATACTGCTTAACCTCGAACGAAGCATTTGCAGCATCCTCTGCCGAAGCAAATACGGTGTTCAACTGCGAGCGAACCTCCTCTGCCGATACGTTCTTGTCGAAACGTACAACGAATGTACGACCACCCGTAAACTCTACACCAAGGTTCAAACCCTGAACGAAGAGCGAGATAACACCTGCAAGGATGATGATGCTCGAAATAGCATACGAGAACTTACGCTTGCCGATAAAGTCGAACTTCACGTCTGCGAGCAAGTTCTCCGACCACTTACGCGAGAACGAAACCTTGCCCCAACGCTGTGCTACCCACTCCAACAACAGACGAGTGATGAAAATCGAGCAGAACAACGAAGTGATGATACCGATAATCAGCGTAGTTGCGAAGCCCTGAACAGGACCGCTACCGAATATGTAGAGAACAACACCGGTGATGATGGTTGTCAAGTTACCGTCGATGATAGCCGAGTATGCGTTCGAGAAACCATCCTTGATTGCGGCCATAAGACCCTTACCGCTACGCAACTCCTCCTTGATACGCTCGTAGATGATTACGTTAGCATCCACAGCCATACCCATAG
>JAZRCC010000264.1:0-3986 GCA_045635405.1 Alistipes sp. | reverse complement strand
AGCTGCTCGTAGCGGATACCCTCCAACTCACGACCCGACAGCGTGCCCTCCATAACGGAGAATTTGCCCTCCATCTTCTTGCCGAAGTATGAGCCGACCAAATCCTTCGCAATGATTACGGTCTGTGGCTGGTCGGTATATGGGTTGAGGCACTTCACACGAACGTACTCAATCGATGGGCCAACGCAGAGTGCCGTATTAGATGGCAGAGTCCACGGTGTGGTGGTCCAAGCGAGGATAAACAACTCGCCATCGATATCCTCGAACAGCGATTCGCTCTTTGCGTCACGCTCCACACGGAACTGTGCCGTACAGGTTGTATCCTTTACGTCGCGGTAGCAGCCCGGCTGGTTCAACTCGTGAGTCGAAAGACCCGTGCCGGCAGCCGGCGAGTATGGCTGAATGGTATAGCCCTTATAGAGCAACCCCTTGTCGAAGAGGCGTTTGAGCAGATACCACAAAGTCTCGATATATTTGTTGTCGTAGGTGATGTATGGGTCGTCGAGGTTTACCCAATAACCCATCTGGCGAGTGAGGCGACCCCACACGTCGGTATATTTCATCACATCCTCACGGCAGTGACGGTTGTACTCCTCGACCGTAATTCGCTTGCCGATATCCTCTTTGGTGATACCGAGCGACTTCTCGACACCCAACTCGACAGGCAGACCGTGTGTGTCCCAACCCGCCTTACGATGCACGAGATAGCCCTGCTGCGTCTTGTAGCGGCAGATTACATCCTTGATTGTACGAGCCATAACGTGGTGAATGCCCGGCATTCCGTTTGCCGAAGGTGGACCCTCGTAGAAAACAAAGGTTGGCGAACCCTCGCGAGTGGTGATACTCTTGTGGAACGTATCCTCTGCATCCCACTGTTTCAGCATCTCCTCTGCCACGTTTGGCAGCGATAGATTTTTGTACTCTTTGAACTTCATATTGCTGTTTGCGTTTTGTCAAAAGACCTAATTATCCGACAAAGGTATGAAAAATATTCGATTTGTGGCACCACTTATCGCAATACCTGAATATTATCGAAGGCAAAGTACATCGGATACGACGGATACTCTGCATCCGAGTCGGTTGGTATGCCATTGATGTAGCGGCCTTCGTACATACGGAACTCTACTCGCTTAACTACGCCGAGTGCCGACAAATCCCAACGTTTCCAACTCTTTGGGTATGGGCCGTCGAAGAGCATATACGAGAGCGAATTCGTCACGTTGCCTTTGGCATCGATACCCGTAGCGACAATCTTTATGTATTGGTCGTCGCCCATCTTCGGTGTAAATGCGTTGCCATTCTTTACGACGTTGAGCGTGTAGGAGGTGTTCACCACATAGAGAAACTCGACAATGCCGGTTGAGTATTTGAACTCGATATATGGCGGAACATCGTTCGTTGCCACGTAGCAGACCGCAAAGTTGTTGTTTGCCGTGCCGTTTATGCTCTTCTCCGAGATGGTGAGCTGCTGCTCGTAGGTCGCCTCCGTAGCGGTCACGATATAGTTCGATATGGCGATACCGCCGCCATCGAATGTGCCTGTCTGCCACTTGTCGGGCAGTTTGCTGTAAAGGTCGGTGCGGACATCGTACCAAGCATAACCCTTGCCGCTATACAGCAACTCGCCGCCATACTGCTTCGTATCGACAAGGTCCTTCCACCACGAGTATTGCACCGTGCCGGGATTCTCCGAGTCGCCTCCCGTGTGTTTGTCATCCTCGAAGTTGCAGAGGTAGCGTTTGCGTTGCGTGTCGCCACCATCATCGTTCGAGCAACCAACCGCAAAGATGGTTGCGAGCATCACTAAACAAAAAATCTTCTTCATAATACTTATCCGTTTTTTAATTTTCGATTCTACCATTTTCTGTACACAGGCAACGCACGTCGGGTCGATGCGTCGAGTGCTACGGCTATAAAGACCATAATCGTAGTCGCCAGCAACGACGAGCCACCATAACTAATGAGTGGCAGCGTGATACCCATTACGGGCATAAATCCCATCGTAAAGCCTATGTTCACCGCGACGTGATAGGTCAGCATCGATGCGGCGGAGTAGCAATATACCCTACCGAAACTCTCCTGCTGATTGTCGCCCATTCGCATCAATTTCAGGATGAAGAGGGCATACAGTACGAAGAGCACTCCCGCACCCATCAATCCAAACTCCTCGCAGATGGTGCAGAATATGAAGTCGGTGTGTCGCTCCGGCACCATCTTGTAGCGGATTTGGGTACCTTGCAGGTAGCCTTTGCCCGTCAAACCGCCCGAGCCGATTGCAATTTTCGACTGATTGACGTTGTACGAAGCGTCGCGGTCCTGACTCAAACCCAACCAAGTGTCGATACGCAACTTTTGGTATCCGTGCAGATTGTCGTATAGGATATTGCTCGTAAAGAGTACCGACATCGATACGACGAAGAGACCCGTAATGAGGTATAGTTCACGAATATTTGCACGGTAGGTCCACCACACAACTGCAGGCAGCGATGCGATGGTTGTGCAGAGCAGGAATTTGTAGTAAGTGTTGTCGCCCTCCTCTGCAAATAGGGTATATACTCCATAGAGGAGTGTCGTGGCGAAGAAGAGTACGCCCATATACTTTATGGCGACCTTCCACCGCTGACGCATCAATATCGCCGCAATTACCGAGAACACGATAACGAGTGCCACCAAGAGCGGTGTCGGCGGCATCAACATCGACAGGAAGAAGAGTGCCACCACACAGATAATCAATATGCAGAGCCACAAATTCAACCCTTCGCGGAACAACATCAGCACCAACGAGCAGGCTATCAGTCCCGTACCGAAGTCGTTTTGGAGCTTGACGATGACAAATATCGGCAGGATAATCAGAGCAACGAGCATCAGCGACTTCGGCTTTTCGACCGAGAATGCGTATTCGCTCATCAGTCGGGCAGTACCTAATGCCAAACCCACCATAGCAAACTCGATAGGTTGCAGCGTGAAGCCTCCAACGCCAATCCACGCACGGGCACCATTACGCTCCAAGCCTATGCCGGGTAACAATGTCGATAGTGCCAACACGAGCGATGCAACGTAGAAGACGTAGGCATATTTGTGCCAAATGCTGCTGTCGCACAACAGTATCACAAAGGCGATTGTCAGCGACATACCGAGGTAGATGATGTGCTTGACATACTCGTTCGACAGCGAGAACATCGCCACATCGTCGCCTCGCCACGTAGCCGAGATAACCGCCGTCAGACCGATAGCCACCAATGCGAAATAGATGGCTAAAAATCCGTAGTCGATACCGCTGAACAACTTTACGTTCTGTCGGCTATGTAGGCTCTGGTTATACATTTTTCTCTACCGTTTCTTCTTTTTGCTATCGTAAGCGTTCCAATAGTTAAGTTTCAAATTCTTGACATACTCGACCAACGCAGGGCGGCGAATGGTGTCGGTCAGATACAACTCCTCGATAAGCGAGGCGATAGGTACTGCCGCTTCGGCACCGCTGCGACCGTGCTCGATGTAGGCTGCTATGGCAATCTTCGGGTTGTTGCGTGGTGCGAACGATACGAAGGTCGAGTGGTCGTCACCCTTTGGGTTTTGCGACGTTCCTGTCTTGCCGCAGACATCGAAGCCTGCAAGATTTGCCGCACGACACGTTCCATCGACATTCACCGCTCGCCACATACCCTTTACGACGCTCTCGAAGTGTCGCTTATCGACCTTCGTATAGTTGCGGGTGCGGAACTCTCTGCCAATGGAGTCGGTGCCAATCATACGCACTGTGTGAGGCGTATAGAAGTAGCCTCGGTTGGCGATTGTTGCAGCAAGGTTTGCCAACTGCAAGGTCGAACAGAGCAACTCGCCCTGACCGATTGCCAACGACAATATCGTAAGTGCGTTCCATTGCGAATGGTAAACCCTGTCGTAGAATTTGCGGGGTGGTACAAATCCCGAAATCTCATTCGGGAAATCGACGCCGAGACCCACGCCGAAGCCGAAACTCTCGACAT
>JAZRCC010000263.1:0-2874 GCA_045635405.1 Alistipes sp. | reverse complement strand
GCTACCAAGTGGCTGCACTGCCTATGGGAGCGAAGGTCGAAATCGACTGCATCGCCGTGAAGTAATTCACCCTAACAAACGAATAGGGCAACCGACCTCTCGCAGGTTTGGTTGCCCTATTTTTTTGCATCATTGCCTTTTGAATCGAAATATGCCCTGATTTTCGTGGCTCGACTCGCCCCGACCACTGCCGACAGCTCTTCAAGCGTAGCAGACTCGACGGCTGCTACGGTGCGGAAGTGCTTAATGAGTTGCTCTATCGACTGTTTGCCTATGCCGGCAATATCATCCAACTCGCTATGTATAAACGACTTGCTACGACGATTGCGATGGTGCGTAATACCAAAGCGGTGAGCCTCGTCACGTATGTGGCAGATAATTCGCAGCGGCTCGCCCGTACGCGAAAGGTAGTACGGCATCGGGTCGTTGGGATAGAATACCTCCTCCAAACGCTTGGCAAGACCGATAATCGGCACCCGACTCTCGATACCCAACTCGCACAACACCTCATAAGCACTCGACAACTGACCCTTTCCGCCATCGACAACAATCAAATCGGGCAGCGGTTGCTCCTCGCCGAGCAGACGTGAGTAGCGACGCATCAAAATCTCACGCATCGAGGCGAAGTCATCGGCTCCGACAACGCTCTTGATATTGAAGTGGCGATATTCGCTCTTTGAAGGTCGGCCATCACGAAAGACCACGCACGAAGCCACGGGGTTTGTACCCTGCAAATTGGAGTTATCGAAGCACTCGATATGGCGAGGCTCACGGGGCAGTCGCAGTTCGCGTTGCATAGCGGCCATAAGTTGAGCCGTATGGCGTTCGGGGCTCTTGATTGCGAGATTTTTCAACCGCTCTGCCCTAAACAATCGTGCCGAGCGGAGTGCAAACTCCACCAATTGGTGCTTCTCGCCACGCTGTGGCACAGCAAATCGCACATTTGGGAACATTGTCGTATCGGGCATTGTCGAGACAAGCACCTCACGTGCTAACTCGCCACCGACAAGCACCTCCTCGCGAATATGGTTTATGGCAAACGTGATGAGCGTCGAGTCATCCGATTCTACACCCGCACGCAACATTATAGTCTGTATGGCAGTCACCGAGCCCTGCACCACTCTTACGAAGTTGCAATACGCCTCGTCGCCCTCCGTATAGAGTCCAAAGACATCGACATCGCCAATCGTTGGGCTGACGATAACCGAGCGTGAGCGGTAGTTATCCAACGCTTCGAGTCGGCTTTTGAGTCGCTGTGCCTCCTCAAATCGCAAATCGGCAGCCGCACGCGACATCTCGCCTTCCAAATAGGCACGCACATCACGCAGATTGCCCTTCAATGCTGCAATAGCCATATCGACAACCGCTGCATACTCCTCACGGCTCTGCTGCCCTATGCAGGGAGCCTTGCAGTTGCCCAACTGCTGTTGCAGACAACTACGAAAACGACCCTTCGATATGGACTCCGTAGTCAAAGCCAAACGGCAACGACGCAAAGGCAAAGCCCCCTTCAAGAACTCCAACATAGCCCGCTGCATTGCAACCGAGCCATAGGGGCCAAAGTATTGCGAGCCATCACGGACGACCTGACGCACCGACTCGATACGGGGGAACTCCTCGTTACGCACCACAATCCACGGGTAGCTCTTATCATCTTTGAGCAGAATGTTATATCGAGGTTGCAACGACTTGATAAGCGAATTTTCCAGCAGCAGAGCGTCGCTCTCGCTATCGACCGTAATGTAACGCAGCGAAGCGATATGGCGGACCATAACACGCACCTTCGGCGTGTGGTCGTTACGTTCGACGAAATAGGAGCTGACACGACGACGCAAATTCTTCGCCTTGCCCACATATATCACCTCCCCCTCGCTATTCGAGAAGAGGTAGCACCCGGGCGTAAGCGGCAACATCGCCACCTGCTCTTTGAGCGTGATATTCTCCAACTCCTTTGTCATAACCACAGATTAGTATGCAAATATACGATTTTCGATGCGAAATGCAAAACTTGCTCCACCACGGCTCTATATATATAAATAGGTATCGCCACTTTGCCTCTCTTCGCTGCCACTCACTTCGCCCTACCAAAAAAAGACGCTCCCTCCACGTGGAGAGAGCGTCCGTAATAGTTATCTATTGAGTAAATTACTCTGCGTAGTAAGTTACTACCAATGGATGATTTGCGTGATCCATTTGAGCAGCAGTCATACCATACATATACTCCATAGTCATTGTCTCGGCAGTCATCTGTGTTACAGCACCTGCACGATTCAAAGTACCTGCAACCTTACAAGGAAGATCAGCTGTTCCACAAGGGATGTTAGCAGTTGCACCGTTGTGACGGCCAATCAACATACCAACATAGTTGTCAGCAGCATCGCACTTAACCAGACACTTAACAATGTTGTTGTTAATCTTGCTCGAGTTAGCTGCATTACCAGCAGTACCGATAAGACCACCAACAGAGACAGCCTCTGCATTAGATGGAGATTTAGCTGACAAAATAACGTCACCGAAGTTCTTGTTGCCATCGTTGTAGAGACCATTCGAGTGGAAACCGGAGATACCACCAACTGCACCTGTATTAAGAGCATTTGTAGTTACGGTACCATAGTTCTCGCAGTTACGAACGTTACCCGAACCACCGTTGATACCACCCATACGAACTTTGCTATCACCCTCTACGGTAACGTCACCATAGTTCTTACAGCCGAACATACCCGAGTCCTTTGTACCCTCTTTACCTGGCCAACCGATAATACCACCTACGGTATTTGTCGAGCCATTGAGGTGAGTAAGAACGTAGATATTACCGTGGTTCTCGCAGTTATTCAAGTACGAATCTATCTGTGTTTTTGGGAAGTAGTCGCCACA
>JAZRCC010000262.1:0-2221 GCA_045635405.1 Alistipes sp. | reverse complement strand
ACGACTCAATACGGATGCACGCACCTGCTCGCAAGTAGAACTTACGAACATTCAACGCACTCACGTCTATTGTAGTCGTGCGTCCCGTACACTTTGCGGTCAGAAGCACCTGCGACTCGGATGTCGTTCCCGCCTCGCCACAGATATAGACATTGTCCGTATAATTCTCCGTAGTAGTGATTGTAAGCGAGGTTATCTTATCCGCAAAAGTTGGAGTACCGACATACGCAACTTTGCCATCGTTGAGTTGAATTGCCTTACCCGTATTATAGGCACAAATGACCCACTCGCCATAGGCGTTCTTATAGGTGCGTGGCGAACCATATCCACTAACCGTCTCGGCAGCAGCAGCCTCCGCATAGGTAAGCGTTGCCTCTTTGGCAGGCTCGGGTTTAGGGTCGGGGTCGGGCTCCGGCTCGGGTTCGGGTTCTTTCAATGCAACCGTGATATTACGCGTAGCGATAGTCTCGACTTTGCTCACACCTTCGGAGGTATATTGTGCATCGATTTGCAAGCAATAGTCACCTGCCGACAACCCTTTGATATATGCCTCATAGCGAAAACCATCTTGTGTAGTAGCGTGTGCCTCGGCGACAACATCGTCACCCTCTTCGGCAAAGCACTGCACCGCCAACCCCTGAATGGCGACATACTCATCCTCGTATTGCAGCTCCAAAAAGAGCTCAACATCGGCAGCCTTTGTCGTTGCCTTAACATTGCTCTCGAAGGCGTACAATACAACGTCGTGCTCTGCCGCAGGTGGCACAACTTCACCATCGTCATCCCCATTGCCGAGCGATTGTGTGTTGGTACACGCAACGGTCAGCAACAGAGCCAACAGAGCATAAAACATCGTTTTTAAGTAGTTTTTCATATCTCAATTTTAATTGATTCTGTACTACACCACCCTCTTGCGTGGCGAGAATACGACCGATAACATCAGCAAGCTGCCCACCGCCATAGGATAGTAGAGATGTGGAATTATCTCCAACGGCGATATGGATGCCAAACCTGCTGCCATCAGCAGTTGTGCTCCATACGGAATTACGCCCTGCGTACAGCACGAGGCGGTATCCATCAGCGAGGCCGCACGTCGTGGCAATATTCCGTACTGCTTCGAGAGGTCGCGTGTGATAGAGCCACACGTCAATATGGCGATTGTATTGTTTGCCGTACATAGGTTGGTCATTGCCGTAAGCAGAACGATAACAATCTCGGCACCTCGGCTCGTTTTGATGCGGCACGTAAGCAGTTGCGACAGGTATGTAAAGCCACCCGCCTCCTTCACGACATTCATCAAGCCTCCCGCCAAGAGTGTCACCAAGATAAGGTCGGTCATCTGTTGCAGACCCTCGCCTGCGGCGGCAAACATCGCGGCAAACGTAAACATTCCGCCAGCCAATCCCATCACAACGGCAAAGGCGATACCGCACAGCAGCACCACCAGCACATTTACGCCACACAGAGCCAGCAGTATGACCAACAGATAGGGCAAAGCACGATACCACTCGACCGATACGGTCTGAATCGTATCGGCATCCGTATGCGAGCCATAGAGGTATATCAGCAAGACCAAAATTGCAGCGGGAAAGACGATGCGGGCGTTGGTCAAGAACTTCTCACGCATACGGCACCCCTGTGTCTGCGTGGCAGCGATGGTCGTATCCGAGATAAACGAGAGGTTGTCGCCAAAGAATGCTCCGCCAACAACCGTAGCCGACAAGCTCGCCACATCGCAACCAATCTGCTCGGCAATGGCAATCGTAACGGGAATCAGTGCCACAATTGTACCCACAGCCGTACCGATAGCCATCGACACAAAACACGATGCGATAAATAGTCCCGCAAAGATATATTGCGACGGAACGATACTCAACGTGAGATTTACCGTAGCATCGACCGCACCCATAGCTTTGGCTACGGATGCGAAAATTCCTGCCAAGCAGAAAATCCACAGCATATACATTATATCGGGATTGGCTGCACCACGCGAAAATACCGCTATACGCTCGTTGAACGTATGCCCACGCAGAAGCATCAACGCATAGATGACCGCGACGACAAAGACCACCGAAATCGATACCGCATAGAAATCGCCTATAAAGAGCGATGCTCCCAAATAGACTGCAAGCAGCACTACGATGGGCGACATTGCCAACAATCCCTCTTTATGTTCGTAAAAAGTCATAACAACAAGTCATAAATCGCTGCAAAGATACAA
>JAZRCC010000261.1:0-15760 GCA_045635405.1 Alistipes sp. | reverse complement strand
AAGGTCGGCTCCGTAATGCGGACATTCTCTGTTCCGTTGTTATAGACGACGCTCTTTCCGAAGTCGGCAACCTCTTTGCGTATCGGACGACCCGATTCGTCACGCACAATCTCGCCCTTCTCGTCACGCACAAAGTCCAATTTTGTGCGATATGCTGCCCACGGTTTGTAGTCACGCTCCGATTTGAGGTAGTTCCACATTCGAGGGAAGAGGTGCATAAACTGCGACGGATAGACATAGTCATCGACCGTTGTGAGTTTGTCGTAACGACCCGTTTCGATATTGTAGTTGTAGAAACTCTTCTCGGTGTAGCTCTCTACGGGTGCTGCATACGATGCACCATAGAGCAGCGGACGATTGCCATATTGGTCGCGGTTCAACACCGAGAGCAGAGCTGCGGGGTTGTCGGGATTGTTGCTGTTCATTGGCGGATTGACGCTCGCACGAATCGTAACCGATGCGTAGGACGAGAAGCCCAACATAATCATCGTCACACAGATGGCGAGCAGATTCCAGAGTCGGTATCCGCGAGTGTGGGTGAAATATACGGCATACCCCAACGCAGCAAACATCGCCACTACAAAGACGACAATACCGCTATTTACGGGCAGCGACAACGTATTGACGAAGAAGACATCGACAAGCGAGCCGAGATAGACCGTATATGGGATGATAATTCCGTTTATTAGCACCAAAATCGCACCTGCAAGCAGCGACACGGTCACCACCCCTTTGAGTGTAATCGTCTGATAGCGACGGAAGTAGTAGATGAATACCAATGCAGGGATGGTCAGCAGGTTGAGGATATGCACACCGATGGATAGTCCCATCAGATAGGCAATCAATACAATCCAACGCATTGCGTGAGGCTCGTCGGCCTCCTCCTCCTCCCAGCGGAGCATAAGCCAAACCACCAGAGCCGTAAACATCGACGATAGTGCATAGACCTCGCCCTCGACAGCCGAGAACCAGAAGGTGTCGGTGAAGGTGTATGCCAACGCTCCGACCGCACCCGCTCCGAGAGTTGCTATCGCACCTCCGAGCGACAACACACCCCCGTTTCGCATCAGCAATCGGCGAGCGATGTGCGTGATGGTCCAGAAGAGGAACAGAATACAGAAGGCACTTGCTATGGCATTCATCGCATTGACCATATGAGGTACATAGTGTGTCGATGGTGCAAACATCGTCGCTATGCGTGCAAGCAGCATAAAGAGCGGAGCACCGGGTGGGTGTCCCACTTCCAACTTGTATGAGGTAGCAACGAACTCGGCACAGTCCCAAAGGCTCGACGATGGCTCCATCGTTGCCAAATAGGTTATGGCAGCGATTGCGAAGACCACCCAGCCGACAACTCTGTTCAGTCGTTTGAATTGTAATTGTTCCATTATCAGCTTTTTGTTTTTTATCCACTCTGCTCCAATGCTTCGGGCGGAGCGGTTGCACTATTAACGGGCAAAGTTAGCAAAACTTATTCAGAAAATAGCAAATTTGTAAAAAAGAGTACTATTTAACCCAAAAATGTGCTGTTTTACCCACTTTTCTCGGGGTAGAAACGGAGTAACGGAGCAATAAATTGTGCAAATAGGTATTTTTACCTATTTATATATACGTGCGACCCTTGCCGTGAAAGAGCTGTTCGGGTGGGTGATATTTGGGTAAAATTGGCGAAAATATGCGGTGTGATAAATTGTAAGCAATACTTTTCGCTGTGCCGTTTTTGTGCGAATTGTTATCGGGTGCAACCGCCCTCGTAGCACACTCTGGGCGGTTTTTATAAATTTTGACCAAATTCTGAAAATTTTTTAATTACAATTTGTAACTAAATCGGCATATTGACTATACAACTTAAAGAAATTGCAACAAAAATGGCAAAATATGTTACAATAGTAGAAAATAGTGCAAAAACTATTTGGTAATGAATCTATTTATTTGTAACTTTGCCGAGAAAAGGTATATTATTTTTTAACTAAATTTAATGCTTATGGTAAGGAAAATTGTACTATCAATTGCTGCCGTTTTGACAATGTGTAATTTCGCATTGGCACAGAATAGGCAAGTTACGGGTACGGTTACCAGCACTGGTGGTTCGCCAGTTATCGGTGCTAACGTAGTAGTTGAAGGTACCACTATCGGTACTTCGACTGACGTTCAGGGTAAGTATGTTTTGGAGGCTCCGGCCAATTCAAAACTCTCTTTCTCGTCGATAGGTTATGCGACACAGGTTGTTGCTCTTAACGGACGCACCCAGTTGGATATCGTGCTTGCAGAGGCTGCACAGTCTCTCGACGACGTTATCGTTACAGCGTATGGTGAGGCTAAACGTGAGGCCTTCACCGGTTCTGCCGTAATGGTAAAGACCGAGGATATCGTGAAGAGCCAAACAACCAACGCTATCGACGCGTTGAATGGTAAGGTTGCAGGTTTGCAGCTTATCAATGCTTCGGGTCAGCCTGGTTCGACTCCTACACTGCTCATCCGTGGTGTGTCGTCTATTGAGTCGGGTAAGAACCCACTTATC
This sequence comes from Alistipes sp., assembly GCA_045635405.1. GTDB lineage: Bacteria > Bacteroidota > Bacteroidia > Bacteroidales > Rikenellaceae > Alistipes. The sequence goes on along the minus strand of JAZRCC010000261.1, from coordinate 13,239 downwards.
ATCGTCGATGGTATGTCGTTCGCAGGTAGCATCAACGATATCAACCCTGTCGATATCGAGTCGATGTCGGTGTTGAAGGATGCTGCTGCTGCCGCTCTTTATGGTTCGCGTGGTGCTAACGGTGTGATTCTGATTACAACTCACCGTGCAAAGCAGCGTGAGGCTGTCATCAACGTTGATATCAAGGTTGGTGTTAACCAGCGTGCTACACAGGACTACGACTTCATCACTGATCCTGGTAAGTACTACGAGACTCACTACGCAGCTATCCACAACTACAACCTCGGTTTGGGTATGTCGGCTGACGCTGCATATCACGCATCGAACGAGACTCTCTTGAAGAGTACAGGTGGTGGTTTGGGTTACAACGTGTATAAGGTGCCAGATGGTCAGTCGCTTATCGGTCGTAACGGTCGTTTGAACCCTAACGCAACTCTTGGTAATGTTGTATCGTACAACGGCGAGGAGTATTTGCTCACTCCAGATAACTGGACCGACGAGGTTTATATGAACGGTATCCGTCAGGAGTACAACGTAAGTGCTGCTGCTGCAACCGATCGTTCGTCGTTCTACGGTTCGTTTGGTTATTTGAACAACGAGGGTATCGTAGCCAACACAGGTTACGAGCGTTATACAGCTCGTTTGCGTGCCGACTATCAGGCAAAGAAGTGGTTGAAGTTGGGTGGTAACGTATCTTACGCTCACGGTCGTACAAACAGCTCGACTGGTGAGGGTTCGACAAACTCGACAGGTAACGTCTTCGCATTCTTGCCTTCGATGGCTCCTATCTATCCTTTGTATATCCGTGATGGTAAGGGTAATATCCGTCGCGACGCGTTCGGTAACATTATGTACGACTACGGTACTGCAACCCGTAATGGTAGCAACGCAGGTATCGAGCGTCCATATATGGCAAACGGTAACGCTTATGCAGACCACTTGCTCAACCGCCACAGCACAACTTTCGATACTGCAGCGTTCAACGGTTTTGTTGATGTTATCCTTCCAAAGGGCTTCAAGGTAACTGTTGATGGTGGTGTTTCGATGCGTCACTATGATGCAATTCAGACCAGCAACTTGTTCTACGGTAGTTCGCAGGGCGAGGGTTCGCTTGCAAAGGAGCAGGGTACTTACTGGGCATACACTCTCAAACAGATTTTGACTTGGACTCGTCAGTTCGGCAGCCACAATGTTGATGTTATGGTTGGTCACGAGAACAACTTCGAGTCGAGTACTTACGTAGGTGGTAGCAAGACCGGTCTCTTCTCGAACAATTCGACCGAGATGAGCCAGGTATTGAAGGTTGTTTCGGCATCTTCGGGTTCGAGCTACTACACCAACGAGGGTTACTTCGCTCGTGCACAGTACGACTACGACAACCGTTTGTTCTTCTCGGCTTCGTATCGTCGCGATGCATCGTCGCGTTTCCACCCAGATCACCGTTGGGGTAACTTCTGGGCAGTATCTGCCGGTTGGTTGCTCAACCGTGAGAGCTGGTTCAACGCTGATTGGGTTGACGAGTTGAAGGTTAAGTTCTCGTATGGTCAGCAGGGTAACGACCAGCTGTCGAGCAGCTACTATTGGACCGACCTCTATTCGATTAAGAATGACGGTACCGATAACTGGTCTGTAAGCTTTGCACAGAAGGGTAATGAGAACATCACTTGGGAGACCAACGCCAACCTCAACGCCGGTCTTGACTTCTCGTTCTGGAAGGGTCGTTTGTCGGGTACTGTTGAGTACTTCAACCGTATGACTTCCGATATGTTGAGCTTCTACACTGTTCCATCGTCTATGGGTTATTCGGGTTACTGGATGAACGTAGGTGATATGTCGAACCAGGGTCTCGAGGTATCGTTGAACGGTTCGCTTCTCCGCAAGAAGAACTTCTCGTGGGATGTAAACCTCAATATGACATACGTTCGCAACCGCATCACCGATTTGAGTGAGCAGTCGAAGAGCGAGGTTTACTACACCAAGAGTGGTAAGGCATACCGTGGTTACCGTGATGGTAGCTCGTTCTACGGTGTAGGTCTTCCTATCTATACTATGTTGCTCAAATCGTACGCTGGTGTTGATGGCCAGACCGGTGAGCCTTTGTTCTGGAAGCGTGAGGAGTTCATCAACTCGCAGGGCAAGCAGGACTTCCGTTTGGTAACTACCAAGAACTATGCTGACGAGGCTACATACTTCTTGTTCGACACTTCGTTGCCTGATTTGTATGGTGGTTTCGGTACATCGTTCAGCTTCTACGGCGTTGATATTTCGTTCAACTTCGTATATCAGATTGGTGGTAAGGTTTACGACTCGGGTTATGCAGCTTTGATGGGTAGCCCATCGACATCGCAGGGTGGTTCGAACTACCACAAGGATATCGCACAGTCGTGGTCGCCAAGCAACCCTAATTCGGCACTTCCACGTTTCGTAATGGGTGATCAATATACAGCAGCATCGTCGGATCGTTTTATGACCGATGCATCGTATTTGAGCTTGCAGAACATCAATGTCGGTTACACTCTCCCACGCAAGATTACCGAGAAGTTCGGTGTATCGAAGTTGCGTTTCTATCTCGCTTGCGAGAATGTTTGGTTGTGGTCGCAGCGTCAGGGTCTCGATCCTCGTCAGTCTTATAGCGGAGGTTCTTCGACCGGTTACTACTCGCCAATCCGTACTATCAATGGTGGTATTAACTTGACGTTCTAATCATAAGAAAGAAAGGAGATATTATGAAAAATATGTTGAAAATAACATTAGTATTGACAGCCTTTGTTTCGCTTCTTGCTACAAGCTGTGTTAAGGATATCAATCCTACGGGCAGCAGTATCACTTTGGGGCAGGTTAACGAGTCGCCTGACGCTATGAAGGCGATGGTAAAGGCTATCCACGCTTACGAGACTCACTACTCTTCGAGTTGGACTGATGCAGCTCCTCAACTCTATGGTTATCCAGCAATGTGCGTTGTTCGTGACGTATGGTGCCAGGATATGCCGGGTAATGAGACAGGTTACAACTGGTATGAGCCATTTGAGACTAACCAATATATGAATGGTATCTATGCTCATATGCAGATTATCTGGTTGTGGTACACCAAATGGTTGGCGTTGTCGAACGACATCATCCGTATGTACCCTAAAATTGATGAGGTTCCAGAACACTTCCGCAACTATGTAGGTTGTGCTTATGCTTACCGTGCTTGGGCTTGGTTGGATTTGGGCCAGATGCACGAGTTCAAGGCTAACAACTACACTTCGAAGGATGGTATCGAGGGTCTTACAATTCCATATTTGCACGAGAACATCACCGAGGAGCAGGCTCGTTCGAACCCTCGTATGCCAAAGGCTGATTTGTTGGAGAAGATTTTTGCTACTTTGGACGTTGCTATCGAGTTGCTCGAAGGCTTCACTTCGGATGACAAGACTATGCCAACCAAGGCTGTTGCTTACGGTTTGCAGGCACGTGCTTACCTCTGGGCAGGCGACTATGCTGCAGCTCGTACAGCTGCCGAGAATGCATTGGCTGCAGGCTCGTTCTCGCCACTGACAAAAGAGCAGTGGACCAGCACTACAACAGGCTTTAACTCGGCAAAGTCGAATAGCTCGTGGATGATGTGCTGTACAACTTCGAAGGAGACAAACCACGTTAAGTCGAAGGTTAACAACACTGTATCGTGGTTGGCACCAGAGACATCGTACGGTTACACTTCGTATGGTACTTACCGTTTGGCCGATGCTCGTTTCTACAAGACTATTCCTGATACCGACTTCCGTAAGTTGTCGTGGAAGGCTCCTGCCGGCTCTACATTGGAGGTTCCTTACCTTGCAGCAGATGGTGCTTACAAGGGTCCTGGTGCATTCCCTGAATTGACAGGCGTTAAGTTCCGTCCTGGTCAGGGTGATGTTAACGACTACTTGACAGGTGGTGCAATTGACTATCCTATGATGCGTATGGAGGAGATGAAGTTTATCATCGCCGAGTGTGACGCACGTGAGGGTAATAGCGCATCGTTGGTTGAGATCGTTCAGACTCGTAACCCTGAATATACTTGCTCGTACACTGGTAACGACCTTATCCGTGAGGTATTCTTCCAGAAGCGTGTTGAGTTCTGGGGCGAGGGTGTTATGTTCTTCGACTATAAGCGTTGCCCAGATTTGTTGCAGATTACCCGTGGTTACAAGGGTACCAACCACAACCCATTGGCACGTTTCAACTGCGAGGGCTTGGCTCCTTGGATGAACGTCTGCATCAACGAGTATGAGGCAATGGATAATACAGCATTGACCACAACCAACAACCCTGACCCATCGAACGCTGTTGAGCTTTGGACAGAGTAATAGGATTTGGTTCAAATGTGTGAATAATTAAAAAAGATACATTATGAAAAGATTAAATAACATATTTTGTCTGCTTGTGGCTTTGCTTTCGATGGCAGTGGTGTCTTGTTCGAAGTCGGACGCCTATGAGCCAGGTCCAGCGGATGTTGAGGGCTGCTACGATGTCTATTTCCCAAAACAGGACAACACGGGCGAAATCAGCTTGGACCCAACAGAGCCTACAAAGTTCACCTATCAGGTACTTCGTACCAATACAGAGGGTGCTATCAATGTCCCTGTAAAGGTAGTTGCTAATACCGATCAGTTGTACACCTACACCTCGATTTCGTTTGCCGAGGGTGAGGATGCAACTACTATCACTGTCGAGTTGTCGCCAGAGTCGTTGCTCGGTGTTCCTTACGACTTTGAGATTGTTATCGACGATCCAAAGTTCGTTCCACAGTATAGCAACGATGCTACTAAGATGACCGCGTTGTCGCTCTCGATTACACGTGTTAAGTGGATTGACGTTGGTTTGTGCTCTTACACCGAGGACCTCCTTACCACTTGGTGGGGTATTACATTAGGCGGTGAGTGGGCAGGTCAGACCCACCCAACCTACAAAGTAAAGGTTCAGGTTCGTGAGGATAGTATCGACAAGGCTGCTTTCGAGGCTGCTTTGGCAGGTACAGGTAGCGATGCAGGTTTGGCAGGTATCTACCGTATGGTTAACCCATACTTGATCGCTCCTTGGTCAGACCTTACTTATGACTCGCCAGAGTTGGCAGCAGAGACTCCTTACAACATCACTATCTATGCTGATGCAGCTGATAAGGTTTGGATTCCTCTCCAAGAGTTGGGTATGACTATCAATGGTGGTATGCCATCGATCTACTCGCTCCCTGCTTACTACAAGGATAACGACCGTGAGGATTTGATTAAGGATGAGAACTATGGTAAGATTCAGAATGGTCAGATCGTATTCCCATTAAACGCTGATGGTAATAGCGGTTTGTTGGGTTGCCCAGGTGGTTCGTATGTTGGTAGCAACACCTATTATGGTAATGGTGACGGTGCTTGGTGCTTGAACTTGGCTCCTGCTTTGAACCGCTACGTATTGCAGCTCCCTACACAGGAGTCTGATGGTGACTTCGCATTCGAGGAGGTTACATTGCCAATGGATATGAAGTTCTACTCGGAGTCGCAGGTTGCTTCGTGGTATCCTACTCTCGAAGTTGGTAAGGTTACCGTTACAACCGACGATGCAGACCGTGAGTTCGTAGCACAGTATGGTACCGTATATCGTCTTGCAAACCTCTATGCCGAGGATTATCCTATCCTCTTCGCATCGAAGGGCTCGAATGTTATAATCATCCCAGGTTTGGAGGTACAGGAGATGGGCGTTAGCGTAGCTGGCGATGCTTTGGCATTGGCTATCGATGCAGCACAGTCGACATTCGACGCTTCGTCGTACGAGTTGTCGCTCGTTGCTGACGTTGTAAGTGCAGCTGACCCAACCATTGTTTATGGTACATTCCGCGAGGTTATGTCGGTAGAGAAGCCTGACTTTGGTGTTGTTGCTGCTGCCGATTTGCGTTCGGACTTCCAGTATGCAAAACTCTTCGAGGATAGCTTCGTTTCGTCGATTATTCCAGAGCCTTGGGCTGCAGAGTTCCAGCTCGGTACTTGCCTCGACGCAGAGAAGGCAGAGGCATTCGAGGCAGAGTATGGCTCGGCTTACCGCATCCCTAACCTCTATGCAAATGGTTACGACTTCTACTTTGCAGCGAAGGAGGGTAAGTTGGTATTCCCTGCTGGTTACCAGACCCAGCCTATGGGTATCTCGATTATGGGTACTCCTGCATTCTTGCACATCCTTTCGGGTTCGGTTGCCGAGACAGGTGTCACATTCAAGGCTAACATCGTTGATGCCGAGGGTGAGATGTTGTCGCCGGTAGTTGTAACCGAGAAGCTCGTTACATACAAGTGGCTCGACCTTGCTACCGGTACTTGGACTTCGGCTATGTGGAAAGAACCTTTCGCAGGTCGCAAGTTGCAGCAGGCAGAGGGCACTAACATCTTCCGTGTTCTCGCTTTCTGGGGCGTTGATGGTAAGGACTTCTACTTCACTTGGGATGACGCTACTAACAAGTGCGATATCGATGGTATGCAGAGATCGGGTCTTGATGGTGGTAATGGCGAGATTGCATTGTACGATGTTCTCGACTGGTACATTTTGTTGGGCAATGACTATACTTGGGAAATTCTCGAGGCTAACGGTTTGCCACAGCCAGCTTACGACCCTGCAACCAAGACATTCTCGTTCGTTGTGAAGTTCGCTCTTCCTGATATGGGTCCTGGTTATGGTTACTCGAGCTTCTATATGGATAAGTTCGTATTGGATGCTGAGCCACAGGTTGCTACTTGGGAGGACTATGCAGTAGGTACATTTACTCATACTCACGACTTCTGGTTGCCAGCACAATATCTTCCTTACCCAGAGGAGGGTATCGTAATGCAGCGTTATGGTACAACCAACCAGTATAAGATTTCTATCGCTAATGGTGCGATGGAGCTCCTCTTGGAGTGGGATGGTCAGTCGGCTCCAATGGTATTGCGTTCAGCAACAGGCGAGCAGTATGAGGGTGCTGATATCTATTGCGGTGATGCTTATGCAGCTTTCACTGACTGGGGTGAGAGTTATACACAGGAGCAGATTTATGCAGCATACCCTAACGGATACAATGCAGCAACCAAGACATTGTCGTTGAGCTTGATCTATTATAGCTTGGATGGTTATTACTTCACAACCAATCCAGTCGCTGTTCACACATTCCAGATTACAGGTGAGGCTGGTAGTGGTGCTGCTCTTGCATCGAGTGCTGCTATGCCATTCAAGGCTGCTGCAATGCGTACCAAGACCAAGATGGTTGATGTTAAGGCAAAGGCTACACCAAAATTCGAGGTTAAGAAGGAGGCTTGTGCAGAGATGCGTAAGATTGATATCCGCGTGAATGGTGGTGTTGCCGCTGCAACCCCTTACAAAAAGGAGAACAACAGCGTGTTCAAGACAATCAAAAAGCAAACCTTATAGTAATTAGTTAGGTTATTTCCGGAGCGGGGCATACAACGTGTGCCTCGCTCTTTTTTTGCTTTTTTGGAAGGAGCAGAGGCGTTAGGGGCGTTAGGGGCGTTAGAGCCGTTAGGGAGATTAGGGAGGTTAAGGAATTTAGGGAGTTTAGGGAGAGCAACCAAAGCGAAAAAACACAAAACCTTACTCGACTTTACTCGACCTTACAAGACCTTACCCGACCTTATCGGCGAAGCCGTGTGGCAAAGCCATAAATGCCATTAAGGGCTGCAAGCCCGCTGCCATTCAGCGAAGCGAATGTCATTCAAAGCCATTCAATGCCACCTCCCTCGCCCGCCCAAGCAATACCAAGTTATGCAAAAACGGCTGTCGATTGAATAAATTTTTGGAAATTTATAAATTATGCACTAACTTTACCACGATTATGTGCGTATGTCTGTTATGGCGTACGCCTACCAAGCGAAACTATGTATAACAGGGGCTGTAAAATGCCCGCAAAAAGCTATTTATGAAGAGATATTTTTTGATTCTTGCTGCTATTTTGACGGTGTCGTGTGTTCGCGACAACTTCGAGAAGGTGGCATTAGAGGGTGATTCGATTGAGTCGAAATTAGTCTTTGCCGAGGAGAATTTGGTCGATGGCGAGATGCTTGTTCGCTTTGCCGAGTCAGCGATTGCAAGCGTAGAGGCTGGTGCATCGCGTTCGGGTGGCACTCGTTCGGGCATTAGCGATTTCGATGCAGTGTTGGAGAGTGTGGGCGTTGTGTCGTTTGAGCGTCTGTTTCCAATCAACCAGCGTTACGAGGAGCGTGCTCGTGAGGCGGGTCTCCACTTGTGGTATCACATTACGTTCGACGGCGGTGCCAAGATGTCGGATGTTGCTCGTGCTTTTGCACAAGTTGGCGAGGTGTCGGTAGTAGAGTCTGTAAACCTCATCCGCTCGATGGCAATGCCCGAAATCGAGTCGGCAGAGGGTGACACTATGCTCCCTATGGCAGAGACTACAACCAAAGCGATATTCAACGACCCCGATTTGCATAAGCAGTGGCACTATATCAACAACGGTAGTGCTGCCTACTACTCGGGTGCAAAGGCTGGTGCCGATGTAAACCTCGACGAGGCGTGGCCGATTACGGCTGGCGACTCGCGTATCATTGTTGCTGTTTGCGACGATGCCGTAAAGTATGACCACCCCGATTTGGCTGCCAATATGTGGGTAAATCCGGAGGAGAAGAACGGTAAGGCGGGTGTTGATGATGACCACAACGGTTATGTAGATGACATTTATGGCTACAACTTCTGCTCGATGTCGCCAAATCTCAACTTCTCGGGTTCTGACCACGGTACACACGTTGCGGGTACGGTTGCTGCCGTAAACAACAACGGTATCGGTGGTTGTGGCGTAGCAGGTGGTACAGGTAAGGGCGACGGCGTGCGTATTATGAGCTGCCAGATCTTCGAGGGTAGCAAGGGTACAAGCGATGCACGCTCGGCAAAGGCGTTCCAATATATGGCAGACAATGGTGCAGTTATCTCGCAGAATAGCTGGGGTATGATGAGCAAACTCACAAGCGACCGTGCCTATACGACCAACAGTGCCGAATTTGCAGCTATCACCTACTTTGTAAAGAATGGTGGTGCTATGAGTGGCGGTTGCTCGGCTTTGAAAGGCGGTTTGGCAATCTTCGCTGCGGGTAACGAACAGTTCGACTATGCGGTATATCCTGGTGCTCACCGCAGTCTTATCTGCGTTACGGCGATGTCGTGCGACTACACACCGGCATACTACACGAACTATGGCCCGGGTAGCAATATTGCCGCTCCTGGTGGTGACTACTTGCAGAGCTACTCCGATACGGGTTGGAGCAAGGCAACCGAAACATCGAGCATCTATTCGACGACATTTGTCAAAGGCAATTATGGCTATAAGCAGGGTACTTCGATGGCTTGTCCACACGTCTCGGGTGTCGCAGCATTGGGCTTGGCTCGTGCTCTTGCTCTCGGCAAGAAGTACTCCGTAGAGGAGTATCAGTCGATATTGCTTACGTCGGTAAACGATATCAGCAGATATTGTTCAGGTAAGAAATATTCGATTACCAACGGAGGACAACTTCGTGATTTGGATCTTACACAGTATCAGGGCAAGATGGGTGTCGGCTATATCGATGCATTCCGTGTGTTGATGAATGTCGAGGGTACCCCTTGCGTGCCTATTCGTGTAGGTGTTAAGCAGAGTGTCGATCTCTCGGAGGTGCTTGGTGGCGGTGTTGCATCGTTGAAGATTTTGAGCGTGTCGGTTTCGGCAGCAGATAAGTCGAAACTCAAAATCGATGGCGACGTTACTATCTCGGCTACGGGTCGTCTGTCGATTAAGTGCAACAACGAGGGCTCGGCTATCGTAACCGTTAAGTTTGTTGCCGGTGGTAATGCTGTCGGTAGCGATACCGCAACCGGTGGTATGGAGGTAACGAAGAAGTTTGCTATTCTTGCACGTGGATTTGCTTCGAATGGCGGTTGGTTATAAACAGATTTAAGGAAAGGAGAATAGACCTATGAAAAAGATATTTATGTTTGCCGTAGCGTTGTTGGCTTCGGTTGCGATGTTTAGCAGTTGTGGCTCGGGCGAGTCCTATTCGCCAAAGGCTGCAATCGTCGGTTGTTGGCAGTTGCAGTGGAGCGATGCAAATATCGACTATGCCGATGTTTATGCCGAGTTTAACGAGGATATGACCTTCACCCTCTACCAGAAGTTGCAGTCGCCAACCTTTAAGCACTATACGGGCAACTATCTCATTGCCAATGGTGTTTTGTCGGGCGAATATTCGGATGGCAAGTCGTGGGGTACGTCGTATAATATCGTGATTGACAACGATGTTATGACATTGACATCGACTACGAATAGTGACGACATCTCGGTGTTCAACCGTTGCGAGCCTCGTTCGGATGTGAAGGTTGCCGTAGCAAGCGTTCGCAGCGATGAGCAGGACGATGAGCAGCGATTCTTCTAACAGATAGTTGCGAATAAGGTATTATAGAAAAAAGTCCCCGAAAATTCGGGGACTTTTCATTTGCACGATATCCATCGCACTAAACGTGGTCGATAAGACGACGCAACCAATCGAATGCCGCACGGTTTGGTCGGTGCTGACTCTTCCATACGCGGAAGCGATTCATTCGCTCCAACATCAGGTGGTCGAGCAGTGCAACAAGGGCGTAAATGCCCCAATCGAGCAGTGCTGCAACGGCAATTACGACATAGAGCTGCACATCAACGCCGCAACCCATCTGTGCTGCAAGATATGCCGTGCATACGACGGTCAGATTGAGCAGCGTGATGATAATTGCGGTCGATATGTGCGATATGCCCAGCCCGATAAATAGGTGGTGCAGATGGGTCTTGTCGCCTATGAATGGGGATATGCCGCGACAGATACGCATAGTCATCACTCGCAGCGTGTCGGCTACGGGTATCGACAAGAGCGACAGTATAAGCGGAATAACGCCGATATTTTCACCGCTCCACAATGTGGCATAACAGCCGTTCGATATAATCTCCATCACGAAAGCGGCAATCATTATGCCCATAAGCAGCGAGCCACCATCACCGACAAACATCTTCGACTCACGACCGAAGGCGTTGTGCAGCAGAAACGGAATCAGCGAGCCGACCGCCGATATAGCGAGCAAAAAGAGGGCGGTGTTGCCGGCTGCAAGGAATATTGCAGCGAAAATCGAGCATACGCTGATGCAGTAAATCGAGAAGAGACCATCGGCTCCGTCGATAAGATTTAGTGCATTGATGATACCGACCGCTGCAAATATCGTGAGCGGAATGGCAACGTATTGAGGTAGTTGCTCGATGCCCCACAAACCGTGCAACGAACTCACTGACAGGCCTCCGCCATAAATCAGGAGCAGTATTGTGGCGATTTGTACGGCAAGTCGTACGGTTGGCCTTACATCCAAAACATCGTCCAACGCACCGAGGTAGGTCATCACAATCATCGCCGCCAACACGATAAGCAACTCCGAGCAGTCGCTCGTAAAGGAGGCGGTGAGTGCCACGCCGATAACGATGCCGAAGAGGATGGCAATGCCTCCCAATACTGGAACGGGTCGCAACTGCAACTTTCGGGTATTGGGGTTGTCCACGATGTTTTTGAGCTTGGCAAATCGCACCAAATGCGGATGTATCGCAGCTACGGCGGCTAATGATGTCAAAAAGACGACTATTGTCAGTAGGGTAATGTTCATATCCTCGGCATAGGTTTTTACAAAGATACGAAAATTTTGCGGCAATCGAGTATCTCTTCTCAAAAAAGTTTATAACTTTGTATAGTTATGGCGACGAATTAACGGTTGCCAAGCGTGCGAAAGATATACTTAATAATATATATTACATTGGGAATATGAAAATGAACAGAGAAAATTCGGTAATGGTGCTGGCTACAACCTTTGCCGATAAGGGCGATTGGACTGTTGAACAGCAGTTCGTGTTGCAGATGGGCTCCTCTTATCTGTTGGCTCACGGTATTGGTACACCGCTGGCTGCCGATGCAGTAACCGAAATCGAGGTACCTGCCGATGGCGAATATACGCTGTTGGTGCGTACGAAAAACTGGACCAAACATTGGTCGGATGGCCCTACACCGGGTATCTTCGAGGTTAAAATCGATGGCGAGGCCGATGCGACAACTTTCGGTACAGAGTCCGTAAATTGGTATTGGCAAAAGGGTGGTCGCCACACATTGTCGAAGGGCCGTCACACCATTGCTTTGCACGACTTGACAGGTTTTGACGGTCGTTGCGATGCTGTGATTTTGACACAGACCGACTGCGTGCCTTCCGAGTCGTTGGAGGAGTATTTCGCTCTGCGTGAGGAGTTGCTGGGCAAACCCGTAGTCGAGGATAAGGGCGAGTTCGACTTCGTGGTTGTCGGTGGCGGTATCTCGGGTATGTGTGCCGCTTTGGCTGCTTCGCGTCTGGGTTTGAAGGTTGCCCTCGTTCAGGACCGCTATGTGTTGGGAGGTAACAACTCTTCGGAGGTGCGTGTAGGTTTGGGCGGACAAATCAATATCGACCCATATCCATCGCTCGGTTATCTGCTCAACGAAATCGGACCCGACCGTATCGGTAACGCTCGTGGAGCACATCACTATCAGGATGATAAGAAGATGCGTGTGATTTTGGCGGAGAAGAATATATCGCTCTTTATGGGTTATACGGTAATCTCGGCTGCAAAGGATGGCGACAAAATCGCATCGATTGTTGCACAGGAGGCTACGCAGCAGAATCGTATTGCGTTGAGCGGTAAATACTTTGCCGACTGTACGGGCGATGCACACCTTGCGGTAATGGCTGGTGCCGAGTGCCGTATGGGTCGTGAGTCGAAGCACGAATTTAACGAGTCGCTCGCACCCGAAAAGGCTGACGATATGACTATGGGCGTGTCGATTGAGTGGTATTGCGAGGATTGGAATACGCCTTGCACCTTCCCCGATTCGCTCGATTGGGGCTTGAAACTCGATGAATATACCGTTGAGCCTGTACACCGTGCCAATTGGTATTGGGAGGTTGGTATGATGGACGATCAGGTTGCCGATGCCGAGAAGATTCGCGACTATGGTATGTACGTTGCTTACTCTACATTCTCGTACTGCAAAAACCGCTACTCGAAGAAGGAGGATTGGGAGTGTACACATCTTACGTGGGTTTCGCACGTTTCAGGCAAGCGTGAGTCACGTCGCGTAGTGGGCGATTACATCTTGCGAGAGCAGGATTTGACCCGCCCTATCCACCACGAGGACGAGACCTGCACAACAACTTGGCGTATCGACC
>JAZRCC010000260.1:0-11648 GCA_045635405.1 Alistipes sp. | reverse complement strand
ACGATCCGACTTCCCTCCTCCGCCCACACGATATATGGAGTATTACTATTCGAGCCATAGCGAGTACTCGAAACAACGTGCTGACGCCACTGTGTCTCGTCGTTGCTTGCCCGTTCGCTTGCCGAACGCTTATACAATCGTGCCGTATTATCGATACCATCGGCACCGACCCACAGACCTACGAGTTGTTTGATAGATGCCGCATACCAACGAATTTCGCCCTGCTCAATAATGCCGTTGCCATTATTATCTCGGTTGCGGGCAATAGCCGAATATCTCAAATACTTATAGTTTGTTCCGCCATCCGAGCCATCACGCAGCAGCGACTCCTCGTTGGTTGCCGTGAGATTGAGGAATTTATCCCAACGCACGCCCTCGATAAAGTCGGTACCATTCGTGGCAACAAGTCCCAATTCGCGTAACGTATTGAGGCGGCCGTTATAGTCGCTACTATTTCCACGATTCTCCGACGAGCCTGTTCCGGCAGGGTCGTATGTCAGTCGTTCATACTCATCAAAGTGTTCGGTGCCCCAAGCCGTCTGCAATTCGGGGTGATTTTGGTTATACACAGTCTGTATCGAGCGTTGTTGGATGGTATATGACGAACCCACAACAGTACTCTCCTTATCGAGGCTCTCTTTCGTATCGGACAATATGTGCATCAGTCGCATATTATCCTGATTGACCACTCGCTTCCAGAGTTGCGGATCGGCTGCCATCGTAAACGGATGTCTATCGTAGTAGAACTCATTTACAAATGCCGTAATCACAATGCGGCCATTTATATCGAACGCATTAGGCTCTCCCGCATCATAGGCACGCTTCTGATCGCGAAGGAACTTCACAAGTTCATCGACATACATTGTTTTGCCATCTGCCGATGGGTATGGATTGCCCGACTCATCCACCTTCGTAGAGTGAGGTATATAACGCATTCTATCCTGCGAATAGGTATTGCTATACATCTCGTTCACTCGGAACTCCACCCATTTGAAATCCAAGCCTGTAGTGACATCCGTACCATTGATAACGGTTGGTTTTCCCTCGCTAAACGGTGTGCGAACATACCACGTCACGTTATCTGCCTTGATATACTTTTGGTCGAAACTCATAACGTGGGTCTCGTAGTGGGCATCGCAGTCGAATATCTCTTGCAAAGCGATAGTCACCTCGCCTGTGGCACCCGGAGCGTTCTCGACAACACCCTCTGTCTCGTCGTTCGACGTATCGACCTCGATACGGATATCATCGACGCCATTTACGGTCACGGTGTAGGTATATGATGTATTTCGCTCGGTCGAAAAGTCGGCAGGGCCTACGTGCGAAAAGTCGCCAAGATGAATCACATAGCGTACCTCGGCATTCAACGTACAGCCATTTTTAACCTCGCTATCCGAGATGGCATAATCGGTCTTCATTGTCAAACGACCCGTAAGCACCACATAGGTCGAGTTATCGTTTGCGTACTCCCACTCGCCATTCAGACCCTCCGCACTCTTAACTTGTCGTTCGCGGTCGCCATAAACAGTTGGTGTTTTTTTGGGTTTCAGGGCGTTTTCGAGGAGATAGAACGAAAATCCGTAACGCACCTTATCATCCGACGTATCCGTAGTACTACCCTCATCGTAAACCTGCTCCTCCTCGACATTTTTGGTCGGGGTATCAAAATAGGCCTGTGCCGAGTCGGTTTTAGGCAGCCCGTATCGCTCACGCACCGCTCTATCCATCAGATATGTATCGCTCGAAACATTGAATATCTGCCACTTTTTCAACTCAAACGATTCGATATCGGCATTACCCAACTTGACCCAAAAACGCACTTTCGCATCGATACGGCAGAGTTGAAGCGTACCCGACAGAGCCGCCGTATTTACGGGTGAGAGTTCGCCCGTCATCGGGAAATATCCGCTACGCTCGACAAACTCCTGATTGAGCGAAACGACCATATTGAGCAGCTCATCCTCGTGCTGAACACGTCCAAGTACCTCGGGCGATATGCTAACCATCTTCGAGTCGATATTCGAGATGCCGAAGATTTTACACCCCGTACGCACTACCGTGTGAATCTTAACCGTACCCGAGCACTCCTGACTATCACCCTCTGGAATGGTAACATACCACGCATCTTCATCGGCATTGGCTACTGCGGTTGCCGAATCCAACACATCGGCAACATCGAAGTATCGGCCATATATCTTGTTGCCCTCGCTATCGAAGATGTAGATATACAGGTTCCAAATCTTCGCCTCATTCGATATCTCGGGCATCGTTTGGCGGGTAACGATATTCTGCACCGCACCCTCGGCACCGAAGTTGAGCAGAAACGACACAGGCTCGTCACCCTCGCCCAAATTTACGCTATCTACTCTATCGATGCTGCAACTGCCCAAGCATAGCAGCACCATCACTCCGCATATCAATCGTACAACCAATCTCTCCACAAACATTTGCTCCGCCTCCTCTAATTAAATTCGACCTCTTCGTCCTTCTCTACCCACGGAAGCACTGTGAAGTTAAACTTTCCGTCCGTATCGTTGTAGTAGGCATTTATAACTATCTTAACGTGTTGATTTCGCAACTGCTCGGTCATCGGTACAACGGCAGCCGTATTCATATCGACAACATTTATCTGGCTATTGTTAATCGAAGCGGTCTTCTGCACCGTCTGTTGCAACTGCCAATCTTGCGTCTGCCCCGACACGTTATTTGCAAAGTTTACCGAGCCATTATTATCTCGTAAATAGTAGGTACGTACTCCGCTTCGGTACGATATACGAAGGTAGCCACTTGTGATGGCAAACGTAAGGTTACTGCCCGACGTAGCAGAGGTCGTACCTCGATAGTAGCGTTTTCCCGTAGCCACATTGGTCATATATCCGGCACTTGTCGAACTAAATTGCCACAATGCGTGCTCCAAGCTCTTTGCCGCAGAGAGTGAAGATACCAACACCATTGTACCCGAGCCGTTATCGACCAAATATCGCCCCGTAGAGCGGTTTTTCACTGCATAAGCATCTGTTCCTGCCGTCATCGAGCCGACGTTCTGCAACTCGCTATCACCCGCCTTCAATGTCATATTCATCGTATAGGATGGGGCTCGATTCTCGAAGAGTGCCGTCTCGTAAATCGTACTCTCCGATGCGGGCGAAACCACTATATCGCTACCTCCCGAATAGCTATCGTAGAGTGGCAAAGCCCGATAACTTACCGACGACGGTATCGCACCATCCTTCGAGAAGAGGTAGCTGGTCGATGGGTTGAAGTTGCTGAACGAGATATCATCCACCTGCATCGGGAAGTCGGAGTGGTTATACAATCGCACCTCAAACCACACTACGGGACGCAACAAATCGATGCTTACGGATGAATTTTCCACACCTACGGTTACCGATTTCGAGGCAGTCAGCAGTAGCGGATGTACATCGTCGATTATCGGGGTCTCTTGACCCGACAGCGTATTAAACAGAGCATTGTAGTAGTTGCTATTAAACGCATCCCCCGCTTTGAGCGATGCAAGTTGTCCCTTTGCCTCATCGAGCAACGACCGCTCTACATTGGCATAGGCGTACAACATATAGTTGCCGACATCGAGATTAACAAATGTCACACTCTTCACGCGTTGCTCATCACCGACAAGCGATTGCAGGCGTTGTACCTCGGAAACGTTTCCCATAGAGTTTACCAACACGAGGGTCAAATCCTCCATACCGCCGCCGCTATAAATATCACCATCGCCCGGAGTTGCGGCACGTGCTACGGACGTTGCGGAGAACGTGACAGTCAGCGAGCCTTGTGCAGGCAAATCGCACATCGTCTCGTGTCGTGTGCATCCGACAATCGCACACTGCAAAATCGCAATCAATATGTAAACAAATCTCCTCACCTCTCTACAAAACTATATCTCCGACCGAAGCATCGACCTCGTCCCACTCTGATGTGCGGACAATGATATCGAATTTGTCGGGTTGAACCGTAATTTCATATACATACTTCTTTCCGGCACGCCACACCATCGGCTCGCCTACACTATTTGTCGTAGGCAGTGCTACGGTCATCGTAACCGTATCGACCGTATCCCACTTCACATCGACCGTAAAGGTTATGCTCGGTGGTGCAATGCCCTCGCCTACCGCAATTGCCTGTGGCAGAAACATATCGAACTCTTCGGGATAGTCATCCGCCGATGCGGGTATAAATCGGCCCTCGGATGATGTCCACTCTCGCAGACGCTCCGAAGCCATAATATCATCCGCATCCACAAAACTGCGTGAGCCTTCGGCATAGACCCAATGGTCGGTCACATCCGGCTCATTGTCGGTCACGTCGTACGGCAGAGCACCCATATAGTTCAAACTTGTGAAGAACATTCGCTTCAAGCGATATTCACACTCGGCATTTGGGGCTTGGAACTTCACAGCAACCGCCGCCAACGTATGGTGAAAACTCAAATCGACAGGTTTGCCACCGTTCTTTGTCGGACAGCGTTTATAGGCGACCAACATATCGTCGTTACGCTGCAACATATTGTACTCCAAAGCCAACGTCTGTGCGGTTGCCGTACCCAAAACCGTAGCCGATGCAGGCCAATAGGCTCTGAACTCATACTCGCCCGACATCTGCCAATACTCTATCGGGTCGTATATCCATCCCGTCGGAGTGGTGTTATCGGTCGTATAGCTAACCTTGACATCGTGGAACACCTCGCTCCGCACCCCTTTGGAGTTTATCCAATCGCCATACACCGAGAATGGCTCTGCACGGAAAGCCGCCTCGTCCGAGCCGCCGATAAGCGTTGCCACTTTGGTCTCTGCCAACGTGCCGAACGCAATAACTTCCGAGCAATCTATTCGGTAGTTATCTGCACGCTGGCACGCAATGAGCGATGTCACAAGACATAGTATGTATAAACGTCTAAACATCAAATCCAATCGTTTCATCGTGGGTATTGACGGTAATCAGCCGTCAATACCCTATAAAATTCCAACAAGTGGAGTCGCTCACATTAGAACGAAAGTGCACCGGCAACATTCTCCCAATCAACAACCTTTGGAGCGAAGTGAATCTCGTCACCAACAGGGTCGATTTCGATAGTATAGGTGATATTCTTACCCTGCTCCCAAGCAGGAACAGCTGGGAAGTCGCTGAAATTCTTTGTTGCCGAGTGTGTAGCGGTACCAACCTGACCACCAGGAGCGGTAGTAACGATTGTGTAATCTATAACAATCTGTTGGGCACCGACAGAGAGTGCCTGTGGCAAGATAAAGTAGTTTTGAGCAGCGTCCGAAGTACCTGCACCATAAGTACGAGCCGTAGTAGTCAATACCTGGTCGCAAACCCACTCTCTGGAAATTGTCGAGCTGGTGTTAGACCATACATCGTATGGAACAGCCGTAATAGCGTTCTTCCACTGAACGGTAGTAGCACCTGCGTTGTGAACATTCGAAGTAGTCATCGTAAGGCTACCCTCGTCGTTGATATTCTTCAAGGTAATCTTGTTGATGGTAACTGTCCACGATGTAACAGCATCCGGCGAATCGTCGTGGTTATCCATACGGAAAGCCCTAACCAAGATGTTCATCTTCGCCAATGCGTGGTGGAAGAGTGTAGGAACACCTATAAAGCCATAATTCACGGTGTTTGCACTCTGCTGCATAGCCTTATCCGAATAGAGCAAATCAACAGGGTTCGATGCATCAACCTTGAAGCCCTCGTACTTCAAAGTCTGCTGCACATCTGCACTGCTGATTTTAGGAACAGCTGGCGATGTTGCATCGGCATTGAATGGTGCATAGCTGATGAAATCCAAGTGACCCTGCGTAGGCCAGAAGTAGGTTTTGCTCTTCGCTGCCCAATAACCATTACCATCGGCGACTTTGTAGACAATCTCCGAGTTGTCGATAAACAACGAGTGTGTACCCGGATTCTGGGTGTTCTCGTAGTAAGCATACGTACCAAACGACTGATCGGTAGGGAAATCTACCTCGGCACGGCTTGACAAATTGTTTGTTGACTTGTACTTGGCAACCTCAAAGGTAATCTCCTTCTGATCTGCCATACCAACATAGCCAACCTCCTTCACGCAGCTCGTAAATGCTACACCTACAAGAGCTGCTAACAAGAAAAATTTCTTCATAGTTTTTGTAAATTTGTTAGTTGATAAATAGTTTGTTGTGTTAATGTGTTAATATATGGTTTTGTTGTTTTGTTGTTTCGTTATAATACGTCGCTCTTTGGACGTGGGCCTATCGGAATGGTCTCCTCGACATCCTCCCACTCATCGACATCGGGAGCAAAGCCTCCACCTCCCGAAACCACCGGAGCAGGAATATCCCACACCTCGTCAATCAATAACCAATGTCGCTGTCGAGCATCCTCGCTCTCGAATATCTCGGTCATATCTACCACCTTTTGATGCGTTTTGCCATCTCGGGTCAATATGCTCAACGTGACAAACAGTTTACTCTCTGCATCGGGAATCTTTCCGAATGTATTGAATACGGCACACAACACATCCTCGCTCTTACCAGCAGGAGTATGCGGGTCGGTGTTGCGTCGCATTTCAAAGTACAACGATGACGATTGCGCGTCGCTACGCTCGTTCAGGCCAAAGCAGTTATATGCCGATACGCCCGTCAGCACCGCCTGACAAGCGGCATTCTGTGCCATATTCTGTGCACCCGTAATGCGAATTTGAACATAATAGGTATCGACCACCGTGCGAGCCTCCAAATATATCTGCTTGACATCGGTATGCTCCTCAACGCTCAACTGTGGAGCTCGGGCAACCATAAGATGTTCGGGTGCATAGTGTATCGACCCGATATCATCGGCACGCGAGCCAAAACGGTCGTAGTAATATTTTGGCACCTCGGTGGTTGTCGCTTTGATAGTATTGTAGTTGCTCTCGTCGTAAACTCGTATCGCATCGAGGTCGAAATTGTAACTCAACAATCGATACTCTCCTGCCGATAGTGACAACTGCTCCGTAAAGAGTTCGCAACCATCCTCAATACTCTTGGTCGAGGCAAATCCCTGCGAAAGTATCGAATAGCCGCTCGCATCGTAAATCAATATTCGCAACATATCGGACGTTATCGTAGGCACCTCCACATTGGGGTTATAGATGTCGCACGTCACGTTGTGAATACCCTCCGTAACGAGTTTAATTTTGAGCAGGGCTGCATCTTTCGGATCGACCAACGGACGACGCACGCACGCCGACACCAGCAGTACGAAAATCAGTACCGATATTTTCATCACCACCTTCATCGTCCGCTAAATCGTTTTTTGTAAGGTATTCGTATAGGCCACACCAAAGCCACTTTCAGCTTGGTTGGTCCGAAGTAGTTTATTCGTCCTACATCGCTCTTATCCGCCCACAGATGTCCATAATCATAGGCTGGATAGTAGTGGCGATACGACGATGAGAGCCAGCCCACCGATATGGAGAACTCCATATTGAGGTGGCGTGTCAATTTCATCGAGTAGCCATAGGTGACGCCCGCAGACCAATACTCGCCCTGATAGCAGATATCGTAGTCGTTCTGGAAATCGAACTTCGATGACATTGCATACGCACCAATGAAGTGGCCACGAAGTTTCTCGGTAAAGTTGCTGTTACGGCGGAACCAATAGCGACCCTCGATACCCATCTCCCACATCTGCAAGCAGTACTTATTGCCCGTCTCCCACCACGGAAATACATCCTCTATGGCGATAGACCAATGGTCGCGGATAGGCAGTTCGACCTCGAAGTTGAGAGCCGTCACGGCATCGTAGAGCAGATTGGTCTTGGCAGCGATGACCAACGTATCACGCAAAAACATCTCCTGCTTTGGCTGATAGATCTGCGGAACGTGGCACTCGACCTTCGGCATCGCATAGGGTCCAAACTCCACCTTCGGCATTGCCAAATACTCTATCGGCTGCTGATAGACAATCTCTATTCGCGAGTTACGAATCACGGGATAGTATGTGGCATAGAGGTAGCGGTAGAGTGCATCTTTGGCGAGGCGTTGCTTTTTTACCTCAATCGATACCGAGTCGTCGTCGATAATCTTCAACACCCGCTCTTTGGATGAATCTTTGAGTTTGCGGTCCGCTGCAACGTATTGGCGTAACTGTCGCCACGACTCTCCATCAGGCACAATCGTCAAACGCCTCTTTATCTGCGGATAGCGACCCTCAACGTATGCACGCATCGTTGCAGCTCGCCGTTTCGAGAGGGCGTCGTTGTAGAGGTTGTGACCCTCGGGCGACGACTGCGACACAATTCGCACAGAGTTGATACGACCCGCACCTATCGAATCGATATCCGACGCCATTCGACCAAATTCGCGATTATTTCCGAGATAGAGCGTATCCATTTGGGATTTATCCCATCTAAAATGCACTTCGTACGAGAGCGTATCGGTGGCGGTCGATTGCTGTTGAGCAACCGCCGATATCGAGATTACAGAGATGATAACTGCCAATAAATATGTTTTGACTCTTCGCAACATACGCTCGCCTGTAAGCGGCAAATTTCAGGGGAGGAGCAAACCCTATATATCGGATTTATCCGATACCTCCCAAACAAAATTTTGCAAAGGTACTAATTTTTTGGCAACTTCAAGCCTTTTTACAGCACAATTCTGACATTTTACAACATATTTTGAGGGGGGGGGTATTTTTGGGGTATAAAACATCGCAAATTGCCCCAAAAAATGCAGATTTGGGCCACTGCCAAACAACGAATGGTAACGCTCGACAATGCAAAAAAAATGGGGATGACTCGTTGGTAAATCAGTCATCCCCCTTTGTTAGGCGGTTGAGTAAAAAGATGTGGTTTTAGTCAAGCATACGACGAAACGCCCTTTTTAGTCGGCCGCATTCAACTTATTTAACTATCATCTCTATTTTGCCGGTGCCCATTTGCAGCGAACAGGCGAAATGATTGCACCCTCCTCTTTGAGCTCTTTCATAGCCTTATCAACCTCTTTGCGATCGATTCCGCTAATCTCTGCTATCTTACCTGCATTCAGAGGCTCACCCGCCTCCTTCATAACTGCCAAAACTCTCTCTTTCATAACTTTAACTTTTTTTAGTGATTACTACTCTGCTGTTGCTAATGGCGACGGTACAGAATATACACGTGCCGCGAGCTCCTTATCCAACATATAGAGGCCATATTTGTTGCCCTCCACTGCCTCGAACGCATCAATCATCTCGCGAGCCGACTCCTCCTCCTCGACCTGCTCATCGACAAACCATACCAACTTGTTCGACGATGCGTAGTCGTTATCGGCAGCCGCAATAGCAGCCAAATTGTTGATAAGCGAAGTTACCTTCTTCTCGTGCTCCAACGTCTGATTAAACATCGCAAGTACCGATGGCCACTCGGTTGGAACCTCGGCGATAGGTGCCAACTCAACCTTCGCATCACGCGAATTGAGGTAGTTCATAAAGATGCGTGCGTGGTCCTGCTCCTCGCGGAACTGAACATAGAACCAATTTGCTACACCCTTCAAGCCTTTCGACTCGGCATCCATCGACATCGAGAGGTAGAGATAAGCCGACCACAACTCGGCATTGATTTGTGCGTTAATCGCATCGTGCAATTTCTGACTCAACATAGCTTGCTGTTTTTTTATTCGTTAATATCTACTTTCCACAATCCGTGAAGGTTGCAATACTCATAAACCGCAACCGCCTCGCCACGACGAACATTGAATATACACTCCGGTTTGTCGGTCAAATCGACACGCAGACCACCGTTTACGGTTTCGAGATAGATGAAGGCAATATGGTGTTCGTCGGTCATCGGGTGAGCCACGCTACCAACCTCAACCTTAATCGTATAGTCGTCCAATCGGGTCACAACCGGAACGTGCTTTTCGCGGCTTGCATCAACCGTATTTGCAGGAAGTTCAACCATCTTTGTTCCGCAGCACACTACCGGTACTCCGCTATCTACGCACTTGTGAATGACATTGCCGCAATGCTCACATAAATAAAATTTCGTTGCCATAATAGTCTCAATTGTTATTGGTTTGTAAATTTGTTTCTGTTTTCTACTGCAAAGATAATACTTTTTTCAATAAACAATACTAATCTTGTAAATTTTTTCTATAATTTTTTTCTATCACACTATCTGTTTTTTCGATATGGGCGGCGATCGAAAATCTGATCGATATATGCCTCGAAGTCGGGCGAATCGACAATGCGGATATCATCGGTCAGACCCATCACAAAGCGTCCTATACCCGCAAAACTACTCACTTGCGTATCGAGCAGCCAATGGTGTTGGTCGATTTGCACCATATCACGCACCGAGAGCGGATACTCCTCGATAAGCAGATTGTGTGCCATAATGCCCAACTCCAATCGCACACGATACTGCTCGAAGCCCGAAACTCGGAAGATATCGATAAAACCCTCGTGGTGCTCCGCCGCAAACTCCCACTCCTGCTCCAACACCTCGACCGCACCTATTCGCGACGTGTTGAAGAGCTTGTTGAGTCGCGATTCGGGCTCGTAGCACCACACCTGAACGTAGTTCGTCGTGAAGCCGAACGGCTCGACCAAGCGGTTGCGTACCGATGCGGCGTGCGACGAGGCGTAGCCCAACAGATTGACCTGCTTGCGTGCATTTATCGCCTCTATCAACCGATTGACATTCAATGCCTTTTTGCCCTCGACCACACTCTCGGCAAGCGATGTGCAACTATACACCGACGAGAGTTTGCGTCGCAAGTTCTGTTTCAGGGCATTGGTGTTGTCCAACCCCTCGATAAGCTGATTTACGATATGTGCCTCCTCGTCCGTAAAGTGAATAAGTTGCGATATATCCTTGAAATAGCGGCTCTCCTTGCCGAGGCTATACACTCCGCTCTCGGTGCGATGGACGACAAATCCCGCCTCTTTGAAGGTGTCGATATAGCGATATACCGAGCGGTACGAAATTCCGAGTCGCTCGGCAATCTCCTCGACGGTGTAGCGGACATTTCCCGTCATCATCTTCATCAGCCGCAATACACGTTCAATCTTCGGTTGGTTCATATAGTATAATATAGATGTGTAACCCCTATTTAATTGTGCCTCTTGCACATAGGCCGCCACCCGCACTGCCGAGTGCGACCCGCATATCACAAAGTTAAAAATTTATTCTCAAATTTTGACACCTATTGTCAAAAAATTGCACAAAAAGGGTTACCCTCTATGAAAGGTTTCTTTTTCTTTTCCATATATTTTCGGCAAACCCATATACTTCTTTTTGCAACGATATTACATTTTACAAAAAAAGCATATATTTGCGAAAGAATTATTTTACTTAACAGATTTACGGTTATGCTTCTGAATATTTTTTTCAAAGGGCTGGTTATCTTGTCGTTATGCGTAGCAAGTGCAACATCGTGCGTCAAAGAGGACAGCAATCCGGGCGGAATGATTAAGCCTTCCGATTGCAAGCCTGGCGATGACTTCTCTACCTATGCCAACGCCGAGTGGCTCGAATCACTCGAAGGGACCAACTCGCCGATGTGGCAGGGCTATCTCTATGATATTGCTCGGGCGAGCGAGGCAAGAGTTCGAGCCGTTCAAGAGACTATGCCGGAGATTAAGGCATTGGCACAGGGCGGAGCCAACCTCAACAAGAATATCGATGCATC
>JAZRCC010000259.1:0-2093 GCA_045635405.1 Alistipes sp. | reverse complement strand
TTCCGTTGCGATATGGCGATGTTGGTGCCGATAGAGTTTTGGCAGGTTGTCCGCTACGAGTTGCAACAGGTAAAGCCCGATGTCTTTCTGCTTGCCGAGGCGGAGGAGGATAATATCTTCGAGAACGCCTTCGACTGCTGTTACGGATGGCGATTGCACCACGCAATGTGCGATGTGGCACAGCAACGCAGCCGAGTTTGGGCTCTGCGTGACTGTATCTATGCCGACCAACGTCGTTACCCTGCGTGGGCGATGCATATGACCTTCACGTCGAACCACGATGAGAACTCGTGGAGCAGTAGCGAATTTGTCCGTTTCGGAGCCGCTTACAGAGCGATGGCTGTGCTCACTTTTTTGCTGCCGAATAACCTTCCTCTTATCTATACGGGACAGGAGTTCGGATACGACCATTCGTTCGCATTTTTCGACCGCGATTCGATGCCCGAATTTGAGCCGAACGACTATACGGAAATGTACGCTAAATTGGCAGCTATGCGTCACAACTACAGTGCTTTACACTCGGCGGACAGAGGTGGCTCGTTTGTCGAAATTTCGACTAATGCACCCGACTGCCTTTTGGCATTTGTGCGCGAGAAAAACGACGACCGTGTAGTGGCAATTTTCAACCTCTCGCCATACCGTGTTTTCAGTGATTTTCATACGGGAATTTATGCGGGCGAATACATCGATGCAATGAGCGGAAAACCCGATACTCTGTACGAACATACGTGGGGCGATATCGAGCCGTGGAGTTATCGAATTTTGGTTAGGAAGGGGTAGAATTCCGCAAAAATCAACCTTTATTGCAATAAAAGATTGTGCGACTTGTTATAATTAAAAAATTATAACTACCTTTGCGTGCTCATTAAAACCAATATAATCGTAGCAATGAAGATAGCACTTGCACAACTTAACTATACCATTGGAGATATCTCCGGAAATAGTGCGAAAATTATTGATGCCGTCGAGCGTGCAAAGCGCGAGGGTGCCGATGTCGTAATCTTTGCCGAGCAGGCACTGTCGGGAACTCCGGCATTCGATCTATTGAGAAAGACCACCTTCTTGGAGCTCTGCGAGGAGGCGTTGGAGCAGATTGCAAAACACTGCGATACGATTACGGCTATCGTTGGAGCACCTGTCTTGTCGGTCGATGGAACGATGAGTGCAGCGGTCGTAATGGAGCGAGGCATAATCACCCACTGTGCAACGAAATATCACATCACCGCACGACGCGAGATGGGCTTCTTGACCTCGGGTGTAGGTGTCGAGACTATCAATATCTGTGGCGAGAAGGTCGCTCTGATTGTCGGCGACGACTTCCGCAAGATGAAATCGGTTGCCCGCAAGGCGGATATCTATATCAATATCAACGCTCGTCGCTATGGCAAAGGCGTATTGTCGAATCGCTATCGTACGATGCACGACGTTGCCTATCTCAATGCTAAGACGGTGGTTATCATCAATCAGGTTGGAGGCTCGGGCGAGATTGTTTACGATGGTACGTCGGGCATAATCGACTCGCGAGGCCGTTTGATGTTGAAGATGAAGAGCTTTGCCGAAGATTTCGCAATCTACGACACGGCTGCCGAAAACGAGGAGGTGCAACTCCCCGAAACACTATATAGCCACGACCGTGCGGCACTCAATTACGAGGCTGCCGTATTGGGTCTGCGTGACTATTTCCGCAAAAATGGTTATGTCAAGGCGTGCGTTGGTTTGTCGGGCGGTATCGACTCGTCGATTGTTGCCTGCATTGCTGCCGATGCGTTGGGACGTGAGAATGTGCGAGGCTTGATGATGCCTTCGCAGTTTACACCTGATGTATCGGTTGAGGATGCCACTCTGTTCGCTCAAAATTTGGGTATCGAATATAGCGTTTTGCCTATCAATGAGGCGTACGAGTCTATTGTCAATACGTTGAAGCCTGTTATTGGTGGTCGCGATTTCGACTCTACGGAGGAGAATATCCAGACTCGAATTAGAACTCTGATGTTGATGGCGTTGCAGAATAAGACGGGCTATATCTTGCTCAACTCATCCAATAAGAGCGAGAATGCTCTCGGCTTGTGTACGCTGTATGGCGACACGGCGGG
>JAZRCC010000258.1:0-4668 GCA_045635405.1 Alistipes sp. | reverse complement strand
GGATGTTGAGGGTGCGGCTGCCTACAATAAGGCTCTCGCTGCGTGGAATACGAATAAGAGTCGCGAGGGTGCCGAGGCTGCCGTATCGCACTTGGTAGCAATTCACCCATTGTCGAGCTATGCGGCAAAGGGTAGCGAACTTGTGAAGAGCATCGAGGCTCACCACGCAGCTATTGAGGCTCGCCGTTTGGAGATGGAGGAGCGTGAGCGTCAATATCAGATGCAGCGTGAGGCTGACGAGCGTGAGATGCAACGTGAGAAGATGCAGTTGGATCACGAGGTGGCTATGAAACAGGCCGATAGTGCAGTATCGTTTGGTCAGATGGCTCTCCAAGAGATGAAGGCGAGGGGTGACGCTGCTGCTTCGGCATCGGCGGTGAACTCGGCGATTGAAGGCTTCGCCAATAAGATTGCCTCGTGGTTTAAGTAGTAGGGGAGTGTATCATCTAAAAAATTGTGAATTATGAGTGTAGATAGTGCAAATGTATGTCCGAGTTGTAGGGCTCCACGTCCTGCTATGGGGGCTGTGTGTCCCGATTGCGGATATGTATATACGACGGCTAATGCGGTAGTTATTAGCGAGTTGTCCGAGCGTCTCGATTCGCTTGTTGAGGAGCAGGGTCTGTCGGGTAAGGCGTATAACGACCGTGCGGTGGAGATTATTCGCAATTTCCAGATTCCACATATCAAAGAGGAGGTGCTCGATATTATGTACTACATCCAACCGAAGGCGTTGGAGAAGGCATCGCCTGTGTCGTTGGCGTGGCGTGCCCGCCAGCGTGAGGTATTCGAGCGTGCCAAGTCGGTCTGTGTTGGCGATAAGGCAAACCTTGCCAAAGTTGCTGCCTACGAGAGCAGTTTCAAGGCGAAGGCGGATAACAAACTCCTCAATTGGTGGCAACTTACACCGCTGTACGCAAAGGTGTTGATGGCGGTGGCTCTGATTTTTGTGGTGCTGTTGATAATCCCTGCAAAGGATGTCTCGCCACAGGCTTATGCTTTGCGTTTCGACGAGGCTGTAAAGAGTGCCGAGTGGGATGATGCAATGGAGTATATCGCTGCGTGTCCCGATATGGGAACATTGATTGCTGACAACTTTGTGGTACTTGTCGAGTCGCTTGTTAAGGAGTCGCGAATGATTGAGGCAGAGAATATCGTAAAGGGGTATCAGCAGTTTATCCCATCGAACAGCAAGGAGTTGATTTCGCGTCTGCGACACATCTTCATCGATAAGTATATCGGCGACGGCAATGTCGAGAAGGCTTTGCAGTTTGTCGATACCTCGGTAGTCGAGGAGTTGGGCTCGATTTTGAAGGCCTACATCGAGGGTGCGAACGAGTCGGCAGCATTGTCGTTCTATCGTCGCTACTCTTCGAAGTTCTCGAAGTATGACTATCAGTTACATAAGAGAGTATTTTTGTTAAACGACCCTGTGGTTTTGGAGTTCCTCGAAAGTCACGGCATGAATGTTAAGTAGATATGGGACTATTCAGTAGTAAGAAAGAGGGCGGATTTATGGATGTAATCCGCTGCGATGAAGAGGATTATTTGGTATGGAAGTGGCGACCAAACGGACAAGATCTCAACTCTACCAAGAAGGAGAACTCTATTCGCTACGGCAGCCGTCTGCACGTCAAGGATGGCGAGCTTGCCGTATTTGTATATAAGCAGGATAACGGCACACAGCAGGACTTTATCGAGGGTCCATACGATGGCAAAATCGAGACTGCTAACTTCCCGGTTTTGACCAGTATTGTAGGTTTGGCTTTCGGTGGTGACTCGCCATTCCAGGCGGAGGTCTATTACATAAACCTGCAAGGCAACAATCAAGTGCGATTTGGCGTGCCGTTCTTCGATGTCTTCGACCCACGCTTTTTGGACTTTGCAGTGCCTATGGCTGCTCGTGGAACGCTGACCTTCAATATTACGGACTATCGCGGATTTATCAAGCAGAATCGCCTTGTGAACTTCGATAAGGATGACTTCTCGGCACAAATTCAGGATGCAGTTCGTCGCTATGTCAAGGGCTTTATTGCGAATGCTCCATCCGATTACGGTATTCCGGTTTTGCAGATTGAGCGTCGCCTTTTGGATATCAACACGATGATACAACAAAACCTTGCACCGATTTTTGCAAACGATTTTGGTGTAAATCTCAAACGCTTGGATTTGTCGGCAATCGAGGTCGATAAGGAGAGTGAGGGCTATATCGAATTGCGTAGCATAACGGCTGATATTCAGGCGGCTACAACTACGGCACAGGCCGAGATTAACATCAAGAATATGGCCGATATGCAGCAGATAAATGCCGACAATATGGCAGAGTCGTTGCGTGTTCAGCGTGAGGAGATGCAGCGTGCCCAGCGTTTGCAGACCGAGACCAACTTTATGGGTGCTCACGCACTCGATTTGCAGGCCGATGTATTGAAGACTGCTGCCAGCAACCTCGGCGAGATGAGCTCGATGGGTGGCGGTATGGGCGGTGGTATGAACCCTGCCGGAATGATGACGGGTATGATGCTCGGCGGTGCTATGGGCGGTCAGATGATGAATATGATGAATCAGATGGGTGGCCAGATGCAGCAGTCGATGGCGGCTCCACCACCACTCCCAACCGTAGCATACTTTATCGCCGTAAATGGTCAGCAGAGTGGCCCATTCAATATGCAGCAGTTGCAGCAGTTGGTACAGCAGGGTCAGATTAACGCCCAAACTATGGTGTGGAAGCAGGGTATGGCAGCGTGGGCTGCGGCAGGCTCGGTAGCCGAGTTGGCACAGCTCTTTGTGGTGGCGACACCTCCACCTGTACCACCTACGCCTCCGACTCCGCCCGTGCCACCTGTACCACCGGCGTTGTAGTGACGAAAAGTGATGTTTAACCAAAAAATGGGACAACTATGAATAACGATTTTAGTTCGATTGAACGCCTGATGGAGTTTGGTTTGAGTATGGCGGTTGCACAGCAGATGATGGCAACGATGAACCACTGCATTGCCAATACGGTAGTTCCGGGTGCCGGTGCTCCGATTGCCAATCAGGGACGACGCTTCTTTGCTGTTATTGATGGAGCACAGGCTGGCCCATTCGACGAGCGTGAGGTTGATAACCTTATCGCCACAGGTCGCATCGCTGCACAGTCGCTGATGTGGCGTCAAGGAATGTCGGCGTGGGGCGCTGCCGAGACCATCCCGGAGATTAACCGATTGTTGTTGCTTAATAGAAGATAGTAGCTATGAAATTTGATTTTATAAAGAGCCTGATAGTGCTGTTTATCGCGGCACTCTTCGGCTATGGACTCTACTCGATTTGCGAATACGATGCGTTGCGTTGGCTGCTTGTGGGCGTCGGTGCAGGTGTCTTTGCTATTGAGGGTGTGCTGACCTTCGGCATGTCGCTCAAAGAGGAGCGTAAGGGTATGATGTTCAACGTGTTGTCGGGCCTTGTGCTGTTTGCAACACTTGTTATGAACCTAATCTTTGCCTTCTGCGACTTCTCTATTCCACTGTTTGTGATTATCAACGGTCTGCTTCTACTCATCTATGCTATGAGTGCCGTGTCGATTTACCGCACACAGCGATAGGGTGCATTGCGAAGTGCATTGCATAGAGGTTGCCTCGCCAAAGTGGTGGGGCAATCTTTTTTTTGCACGGAGGGGCGTTGTGCGGCGACGAAAAAAAGAGGGGCATTTCATCGAAATACCCCTCTTCCAATATAGGCCTAAACCTATTTTGTAGTAGCAACTCGCTTCTCCTTGATACGAGCCTTCTTACCTGTGAGGTCGCGGAAGTAGTAGATACGTGCACGACGTACAACACCACGCTTGTTAACCTCGATGCTGTCGAGATGTGGAGAGTAGAGAGGGAAGATACGCTCAACGCCTACACCGTTCGAAATCTTACGGATAGTAAACATCTTGGTCTTGCCTGTACCCTTAATCTGGATAACTACACCACGGAAGCTCTGCAAACGCTCTTTGCTGCCCTCGATGATGCGGTAAGTAACGGTGATTGTGTCACCAGCCTGGAACGAAGGGATGTCTGCATCGCTCTTTGTCCACATTTGCTCGTTAACGAGTCTGATTAATGAATCCTTGTTCATTGTTGCAACAAAATTTTATTGGTTTAACGCTCAACGTTGTCGCTGCGGGGGTCACCATACACCTTTTGGGGTATAATCGCAAGATTTTGCCGACAGTATTTCAGTTCGCAAAACGAACTAACGCACTGACTTTCAAAACCTTATTCGCCCACCACCCAATACAAGAGGTTGATACGCAGGTGCAAATATACGAAAATTTTCTGTAATGCAAAATTGCTCGATGAAAATAACGAGGCTCGTCGAGGGTCTGTTGTTCGGGGTCGGTTTGGCGAAAAACGACCCAAAAGTGAAAATATTTTTCAAAAAAAGCCAATAAATTTTGGCATATCCGAAATTTTATATACCTTTGTCCCGCTATTCCAAAGAATAGTTACCCTTGCCCAGGTGGTGGAATTGGTAGACACGCTACTTTGAGGGGGTAGTGGGCATTAGCCCGTGTGAGTTCGAGTCTCGTCCTGGGCACTAAAAAACCTGCTTTCAATCGAAAGCAGGTTTTTTCTTTTTCGCTTGGGTCGGAGCCTTCGCCACTATACGGTCATAATCTCCTTCTGCTTCTTCTCGAAAGCGGCA
>JAZRCC010000257.1:0-2963 GCA_045635405.1 Alistipes sp. | reverse complement strand
TATTTTTCAGAATGGAGTTCATTAGAGCCGAGTAGTCGCCCTTTGGTAGGTCGGTGCGACCTATGCTGCCCGCAAAGAGAGTATCGCCCGTAAAGAGCGAGTGCGACGGCTCGTGATAGAGCACTACTCCACCAGGGGTGTGGCCTGGGGTCTTGATTACCTGCAATGCGGTATCGCCAAAAGTGATGCTATCAACCGCATCGAGGTCGATATTCGTAGCAGGCATTGGTTGCGAGGTGAGCCCGAACATTCGGCAATACTCCGCCGAGTAGCCCGCCAAAAAGTCATCTTGTGACGAAATGGCAACTTTCGTATTGTATGTGTTTGCAACATATGCTACACCCAACGTGTGGTCAAAATGGCCGTGCGTATTTACTGTCATTACGGGTTGCAACTGCTGCTCTGTGATAAATGCGGCAAGACGCTGATTCTCCTCGTCGGAGCAGTTGCCGGCATCGATAATTACGCACTTGCGAGTTGCATCCCATACTACGTATGTATTCTCTTGTAAAGGGTTAAATACCAATCGAACGATATTCATATTCTATGCTTTGTGTTTATTATCGCAAAGTTAGCAATTTTTGGCCGAAAAACAAAATCCCCGCCATCGAAAGCAGGGATTTGTAAAAAACGTATCACCGAGACGACTTCTCTGTCAAAATAAATTGAGCCGCTACGCGATATTGCAACTTTATCGAGTTGAACGATGTGGTCTCCAAACTTGTTTGATGCGAGTGCATATCGGCATTTGCTCGCATCAACATCGGTGCACTTTTGCGTATCGGAAGCTCCGTATTTGCACCATAGTCGTTAATCGAGCAGCAGGCACCGATATTTTGACCTATTGCAGTTGCTAACTCTGTTGCCTTTGCCTTCGCATCCTGTATCGCCTTGCGACGGGCTTGGCTCTCGAAACTTTTTAGGTCGGTGTGGGTTACGTTCTGCAACTCGACATTCGAAACTCCCAAAGGCATCAGTGCCTCGTAGGTGCGATAGAGCATATCGGCAGATGGTAGCGTCAGCAGGAACTGCATCGACGACAACGATGTGCGACGACGATTCCAATCGCTATTCATATCGTAAGTCTTTAACTGCTTTGTGCAATCTACGCTGATGGCCTTCAAAGCGTCAATCAACTTATGCTGCTGCTCGGCAAGCGGAATACGCCCCTTTGTATCGCCCTCGTCGAGCGTAATGAGCAGCGTAAATTCGTTAGGCTCAACTTCGATTAAGGCACTACCATCCACATTTACCGTACTTGTCGGATTGTTGGCAGCCGATAGAGTCGGTGCTGCTGTTGCAAATAGCAATGCGACAGCCAAAAAGATTGTGCGAATTATCATCTCTGCGAAAATTTTAGTGATTAGAAGTTTGATAATATAACGTCGCGATGCGACATTTTATTATCTGCGTTCCAATCTGACAACATTCTCGACGTGGTGCGTATGAGGGAACATATCGACCGGCTGCACCATCGTTACACGGTAAGCCTTGTCGAGCAGTGCCAAGTCGCGAGCCTGTGTTGCAGGGTTGCAACTTACATAGACAATGCGTCGAGGTGCAGCATTCAGAATGACCTCGATAACATCGGCATCGACACCCGCACGTGGAGGGTCGAGTATGATTACATCGGGGTGACCGTTGCGTGCAATGAACTCGTTGTTGAGCACCTTCTTCATATCGCCGGCATAGAATACCGTGTTGTCGATATTGTTGATTTGAGAGTTGATTTTTGCATCCTCAATCGCTTCGGGAACATACTCAATGCCGACAACCTTACGACACTGTTTGGCACAGAAGTTTGCAATTGTACCCGTGCCGGTATAGAGGTCGTATAGCACATCGTCTGCCGAGAGGTCGGCTGCATTGCGAGTAACCTTGTAGAGCTCGTAGGCCTGCTCGGAGTTGGTCTGATAGAACGACTTTGGTCCCACCTTGAACTGCAAACCCTCCATCTGCTCGACGATATGGTCTTTGCCGGCATAGAGTATCGGAGTCTGGTCGGTAAGCGAGTCGTTCCACTTCTCGTTGACAAAGTACATAAGCGACGTAATCTCCGGAAAACGCTCTTTGATAGCATCCAGCAGAGCCTTGATGCGTTGTTGGTCGTTCTCGTTGAAGATGACACACAGCATTATATCGCCTGTCGATGCGGTGCGAATGATGATTCCTCGCATAAGACCAACGTGTTCGCGGGCGTTGTGGAACGTATAGCCGTGCTCGATGCAGAACTCTTTGATAAAGAGTCGTATGGCGTTCGAAGGCTCGGCTTGCAAGTGGCATTGGCGAATGTCGAGCACCTTGTCAAACATATTTGGCACGTGGAAACCCAATGCCGGCGATGGCGTAATATCGTCTGCCGATGCAATCTCTTCGTACGTAAGCCAGCGTCGGTCGGCAAAGGTGTACTCCAACTTATTGCGGTAGTAGAGCTGTTTTGCCGAGCCAAGACACGGATTGATTTCGGGTAGAGCGATTTTGCCGATACGCGACAGCTGGTCGAGTACCTGTTCGCCCTTTTGACGGAGCTGCTCTGCGTATGGGATATTCTGCCATTTGCAACCGCCACAAACACCAAAGTGCTCGCATACGGGCTTGCAACGCAAAGGCGACTCTTTTATAAATCGAACAACACTACCCTCCATAAAGCGGCGACGTTTTGCTTTGATTTGCACATCGACAATATCGCCCGGAACGGTCATCGGTACAAATACAACAATGCCTTCGTGGTGACCCATTGCTTTGCCTTCGGCTGCGAGTGTCGTAATCTCTAAATTCTCGATAAATGGAAGTTTCCCTCTCTTTCTTGCCATCTTGTTCTGTTTTGATTGGCAAATGTACGAATAATTTCCGATTTATTGGAATTATCTGCAACAAACTCTTACGCAGCCTCGTCGTATCGCTATTTGCGGGGGCGTATCGGGACTATCGAGCCGAGATAACGCATAATGCCCTTATCGGTC
>JAZRCC010000256.1:0-3834 GCA_045635405.1 Alistipes sp. | reverse complement strand
CGATTTGATAAGTAACCCGGCCGATGCCTTTGCGGCGTTGGCTCGTGATTTCGATGTCGAGGAGGTCGGTACGGCTCCACGCAAGGTCGAACTGCGAGAGCGTAGTCGCAATACGGGCGATAGAATAACGGTAGAGGCGGATGCGTCGGGTAGATTTCCGAAACGAATATTGTACCACTCGGGGGGCAGTACGTTGGCGATTGAACTGCTGTCGGTCGGCTCCTATGCCGAGCCGCTTCCTCGCTACGATAGGGCGTCGTATGCGGGCTACGAAGTGATTGATTTCCGTGAATAGCACCGAAAAGTGAAATTTTTTCAAGAAAAATCGCCTAAAATTTTGCAGTTTTCCAAAATAGTTGTAAATTAGTAGTGCGAAAGCGTTTGATGTGAACATAATATAAAAAATAACGTAATTATATAACTTAAAAACTTCCGATTATGATTATTACATTTAACGAGTTGCGTCGTATCAAAGACCGCCTTCCGAGCGGTAGCTCGCAACGCATTGCAGATGAACTTGGTATTGATGTAGAGAGTGTTCGTAACTACTTCGGTGGTAAGCATTTCGATGCAAAGACCGGCGTAGGTGTTCACTTTGAGCAGGGACCTGACGGTGGCGTTGTAACACTTGACGACACAACGATACTCGACGCTGCAATGCGTATTCTCAACGAAGAGAAATAATTTTTACGAGTCAGATATTAGCATTTATGTTTTTGAGAGGAGTGGGGCGATGCAACGTGTGTGCGGTAACCCCACTTTTTGCTAATTAGAACTCGTATAGACGTAAAAAAAAGTTTAATTAACAAAACAATAGAAGAGATGAAAAAGTTATTTTTATTGCTTGTTTCGTGTGCGATGTTGTTCTCGGCAACAGCAGCGAAACCAAAGATTAACTATGTTGATGCACAGACTCTTACCCATCTTGGTAAGATGAGCGAAACCACCAACCCATACCACCGTGCAGAGGTCGCTCGTTACGATGAGTTGAACCGTACCGAGAAGAACCTTTTGACGATGGCTTCGGGTCAGTATATCGCTTTCCAAACCGATGCTACCGAGATTTGGGTGCAGGCAGAGTATGGCCGTATCTCATTCAACCGTGCTACGCCAGAGACCGCAGGTGCAGGTTTCAACCTCTATATGGAGAAGGATGGCGAGTGGTTGTGGGCTTCGTCGCGTGTAAACAAGGGTGGCCTCGACAAGAATGGTGTTTACAACCGTAGCAAACCGTTGCGCGTTGCCGAGCACTTGGATGGCACAACTCACCGCTGCTTGCTCTATTTGCCTCTCTTTGCAGAGCTTACATCGTTGAAGATTGGTGTTCCGGAGGGCTTCACTATCTCGCCTATCGAGAATCCTTTCCGTCGCAAGATTGCAATCTTCGGTTCGAGCTTTACTCACGGTGCCAACGCTTCGAGTACAGGTCAGACCTACCCAGCATTCTTCACTCGTGAGACAGGTTTGTACCTCTGCTCGTATGGTATGTCGGGCAATAGCAAGTTGCAGCGTGCTATGGGTGAGATTTTGGCAGAGACTGATGCCGAGGCATATATCTTCGATGCTTTCTCGAATCCAACTATCGCCCAGATTGACGAGCGTATTCGCCCATTTATCGAGGAGATTCAGAAGGTTAAGCCAAATGCTCCACTCATCTTCTTGCGTACGATTTATCGCGAGAACCGTGTCTTCAACACCAAGTCGGAGGAGAAGGAGCAGACCCGTATCGACCACGTTCAGGAGTTGATGAAGAGCATCTGCAAGGAGTATAAAAACGTATATTATGTTGATGTTGCCGACCAGACAGGTACCGACCACCACACTTCGGCTGACGGTGTTCACCCATACTCTTGGGGTTACTACCGTTGGGCAAAGGCTATCGAGAAACCTGTTTTGAAGATTCTCAAAAAGCACGGTATCAAATAGTCGAAACGCTCCGATGCGTGAAATATTTGTGGCACGAACTACTCGTGCCACTTTTTTTATTTTAGGAGATGCGTCGAGTAGGGTCATAGTTGCGTTTTAGAGCGATAAAAAGGCGTTGTGATGGTTGTGTGTTCTGCCATTGTGTCACACTTTCTGTCACTCTTTGCACGGTTTGGCATACAATATGGGCGAAAAGTATCAATTTTGGCAGAAAAACGGTTTTGGCAAGAGGTTTGCTCATAAAAAGGTCAAACTTCCGAACGCAGTGTAGTGTCGGATGCAATTTAGAAGATTGAACAAAACAAAAAATAACTAAAAAAGATTTAAGATTATGGGAAAGATTATTGGTATTGACTTGGGTACAACCAACTCGTGTGTTGCAGTAATGGAGGGCTCGGAGCCTGTTGTTATTCCTAACTCGGAGGGACACCGCACAACTCCTTCGGTAGTGGCTTTTACCGATGGTGGCGAGCGTAAAGTTGGTGACCCTGCAAAGCGTCAGGCTATCACCAACCCAAAGCGTACGGTATTCTCTATCAAGCGTTTTATGGGCGAGATGTACGATAGCGTTGTAGGCGATGCACAGCGTGCTCCATACTCAATCGTAAAGGGTGCAAACAACACACCTCGCGTTGATATTGATGGCCGTCAATATACTCCACAGGAGATTTCGGCTATCACTTTGCAGAAGATGAAAAAGACTGCCGAAGATTACCTCGGTCAGGAGGTTACCGAGGCGGTAATTACCGTTCCGGCATACTTCTCGGACTCGCAGCGTCAGGCAACAAAGGAGGCTGGTGAGATTGCAGGTTTGACCGTTCGCCGTATCATCAACGAGCCTACCGCAGCAGCTTTGGCATACGGTATGGATAAGAAGAATCGCGATATGAAGATTGCCGTATATGACCTTGGTGGTGGTACGTTCGATATCTCGATTTTGGAGTTGGGCGATGGTGTCTTCGAGGTTAAATCGACCAATGGCGATACACACCTCGGTGGTGACGACTTCGACCACATCCTGATTGACTATATGGCAGAGGCGTTCAAGGCGGAGCACGGCGTAGATTTGCGTCAGGACCCTATGGCTTTGCAGCGTTTGAAGGAGGCAGCCGAGAAGGCGAAGATTGAGCTCTCGTCATCGCAATCGACCGAGATTAACCTCCCATATATTATGCCTATCAACGGCATCCCACAGCACCTTGTAATGTCGTTCACACGTGCGAAGTTCGAGCAGTTGTGCGACCACTTGGTACAGAAGACCATCGAGCCTTGCCGTACGGCGTTGCGTGATGCAGGTTTGCAGGCTTCGCAGATTGACGAGGTTATCTTGGTTGGTGGTTCGACCCGTATCCCTGCAATTCAGCGAGTTGTTGAGGAGTTCTTCGGCAAGACCCCTAACAAGAGTGTAAACCCTGACGAGGTTGTTGCTATCGGTGCATCGATTCAGGGTGGTGTGCTTACGGGCGAGGTTAAGGATGTGCTTCTGTTGGATGTTACTCCTCTGTCGCTCGGTATCGAGACTCTGGGTGGTGTATTTACCAAACTTATCGAGGCAAATACCACAATCCCTACCCGCAAGAGCGAGGTATTCTCGACAGCAGCCGACAATCAGCCATCGGTTGAGATTAACGTATGCCAGGGCGAGCGTCCATTGGCACGAGATAACAAGAGCATCGGTCGCTTCCACTTGGATGGTATCCCAGCTGCACCACGCGGTGTGCCACAGATTGAGGTTACGTTTGATATCGACGCAAACGGTATCTTGAATGTTTCGGCAAAGGATAAGGGTACGGGCAAGGAGCAGAAGATTCGTATCGAGGCTTCGAGCGGTTTGACCGAGCAGGAGATTCAGCGTATGCGTGACGAGGCAAAGGCAAACGAGGAGAAGGATAAGATTGAGAAGGAGCG
>JAZRCC010000255.1:0-2045 GCA_045635405.1 Alistipes sp. | reverse complement strand
AAAAAGATAGGATATCCCCAGATGCGGTGTGTGACAATCTCATCGATGTAGTACGAAATATCGTGGCTTGGGTCACGCTTCGGAGTGTGCGTTTCACGCAAAGCACCCGAGATAAAACCATACTTTTGGTTGGCGAAGGTGGTCTCGATATCCTCGTTGTCGCCGAGGTCGTAATGCAGGTGCTGACGCTCCTTTTCGCAGAGCGATACCCACTGCGGATAGTGGGGGCAACAGCGTTTGAGCATCATCGCCACGTCGTTGTCACCTTCGAGCATCTTCATCGCAAAGTAGCGTGGTGGGAAGCATTTGGGCAACTCCTCCTGCGACTCTTTGAGTACTTTGTCGAGCTTCGTAACACTCTCTTCGACGATACCCTGGTTGATATGGATGTGGCGAATACGTTGGTCGCGATTCTCATATACGGCGATGATGGTGTCGAGCAGCTGCTCAATACCTTGTCCCGAACGCCCGACAACCGGAATCATCGGGACACCCAACATCTCGCCCAACATATCGTGGTCGAGTTTGGCTCCGCTATGCTCCAATTCGTCATACATATTGAGGGCAACGACCATTCGCTGGCTCATATCGATAAGCTCGGTCGTCAGATAGAGGTTGCGTTCGAGGTTCGAAGCACACACGACATTCAAAATCACATCGGGCGTATGTTCGACAACGTGGTGGCGAACATATCGCTCTTCGGGGGTGTATGCCGATAGGGCATAGGTACCCGGGAGGTCGGTGATATGAAAATGGTAACCCTTGCGCGAACAGTGGCCACTCTTTGCATCGACCGTCACACCGCTATAATTGCCGACGTGTTCGTGGGCTCCTGCTATGCGGTTAAATATCGAGGTCTTGCCACTGTTGGGGTTGCCCACCAATGCGACGTTTATATGCTTGGTGTGGGCTGCAATGATATTTGTGATGTGGTTTTCGTCGCTGACGGCACTATCGACACTCTCGTTTGCGGTTGATAGTTGCTGTTGAGCCTCCTCCTCGGTTATCACCTTCACCATCTCGGCTTCGCTGCGACGTAGCGAGATGTTGTAGCCCATAATGCGATACTCGATAGGGTCACGCAGAGGTGCGTTGAGGATGACCTCGACGCGTGTGCCACGAACAAAGCCCATCTCCAATATTCGGCGA
Organism: Alistipes sp.; assembly: GCA_045635405.1. Taxonomy (GTDB): domain Bacteria; phylum Bacteroidota; class Bacteroidia; order Bacteroidales; family Rikenellaceae; genus Alistipes. The sequence continues at coordinate 896 of JAZRCC010000255.1, read as the reverse complement.
CGAAATCCGCCGTGGCCGACAACCTTTACGACGATTGCCGATTCACCTGTCTTTAACTCTGCTAATCGCATCTATGCAAACATTTGTTTGCAAAGGTAGCGTAAATTGCAGACATCTCCAATTTTTAGGAATACCTATTTATAGGTATTTTGATACTCCCCGCTCCAACCACCACCGAGTGCTTTGCACAGATTGACGTAGTTGATATATTGTTGAGCCACCAACACGGAGTATTGCATCTGTGAGTTATAGAGTGTTCGCTCGGCATCGATGACATCCAAATATGCCGACATTCCGCTCCGATACAGTGCCATTGTCATAGCTGTAATGCGACGATTTGACTCGATGAGCGAACGATAACGAGCCGTCTCGCGACGATAGGTCTCGATGCTCATCAGTGCCGTTTCGACCTCCGACAGAGCATTGTCGAACGACTGCTCGTATTGCAACATCGCCTGTGCATAACGCTCACGGGCAGCCTGCTCTTGGCGTCGTAACGCACCAAACCGAAATACGGGTTGCGACAATGCAGCCAACGTTTTCCAAAATAGAGCATTGCTTGTGAATAGTTTGTCGATATTGGCCGAAGCGACACCTCCGTTTGCGGTCAGCGAAATCGATGGCAGACGGTTGCTGCGTGCAATACCCACCGCTGCGGCCGCCTCTGCCATCTGGAAGTATGCCTCCATAATATCAGGGCGACGGTGCATAAGGTCGGATGGCACACCTGCGGGGATATCGATGCGTCGGTAGTCGTCGATAAGTTTTAGCGACCACCGTTCGGTCATAAGCGTGTCGGGTTGCTCGCCCAATAGCAGATTGAGTGATAGGAGGGTCGTTCGCACGGCTCGCTCATAGAGTGGGATATCCGCCTCGGCAGTATAGACCAGATTGTA
>JAZRCC010000254.1:0-2532 GCA_045635405.1 Alistipes sp. | reverse complement strand
GTTTCCGGCGGAGCGTTCTGTGGCGTGGCGAGTGTTGGCAGCAGCACGTGCCGTCGAGAATCAGGCCTATTGCGTGGCGGTAAATCGTACGGGCGACGACATATATTGCCACTACGATGGACAATCAGCCGTATTCGATGCTGCGTGTGGGGTAGTTGCCGAGTGTGGAGCGGAGGAGCAGATGGTAGTTGCCGAGTTGGACGTGGAGGCTCTTCGCGACTATCGGCGTCGTTTCCCTACGCTGCGTGATGGGGATGGATTCGAGTTGTATGTAAAATAAAAATAGTATATTTGCACTAAATTTTAATAATTGAAGAGATGAAAAAAGGTTTAATTTTAACTATGGTGTTGTTTTCTATGGCTTTAACATCGTGCGTAGAACAGAAGGCGGAGCAGCCTTGGGTTGTTGACCGTTTTGACGATGCAAAGGTTATCCGTTATGAGGTACCGGAGTTTGAGTCGCTTCCATTGAACGAGAAGTTGCTCATCTACTACTTGGCAGAGTCTGCAAAGTCGGGTCGTGATATGATTTTCGACCAGAATTTCAAGTATAACCTCACTATCCGTCGTGCTTTGGAGGATATCTATGTCAAGTACGAGGGCGACCGTGCGGATGCCAACTTTGTTGCAATGGAGAAGTACTTGAAGAAGGTGTGGTTTGCTAACGGTATCCACCACCACTATTCGAGCGATAAGTTCAAGGCAGAGTTCGACCGCGAGTGGTTTGCTGCACAACTTACGAAGTATAGCGACGAGAAGGTTTTGTCGGTTGAGGAGATGTGCGATGTTGTGCTTAATGATGATTTGTATGCTACACGTCTTACTCGTCGTGCCGATTTGGACTTGTTGCAGGCTTCGGCAGGCAACTACTACGAGGGCGTTTCGCAGAGCGAGGCGGAGCGTTTCTATGCCAAGATGGTAGATCCGAAGGATCCTTGCCCAATCTCGTATGGTTTGAACTCGAAGCTCGTTAAGGAGAACGGCAAAATCGTCGAGAAGGTTTGGAAAGTTGGCGGTATGTACTCGGAGGCTTTGGTTGAGGTTGTAAAGTGGTTGGAGAAGGCACACGAGGTTGCCGAGGAGCCATTGAAGACCACAATCGGTCTGCTTATCAAATACTACCGTTCGGGCGACTTGCGTGACTTCGACGCATTTAATATCTCGTGGGTTAAGGATACCGTATCGAATGTCGATTTCGTGAATGGCTTTACCGAGACCTATGGCGATCCATTGGGCCGTAAGGCTTCGTGGGAGTCGGTTGTCGATTTCGTTGATAAGGCTGCGTGCGAGCGTACCCGCATTATCTCGGATAACGCACAGTGGTTCGAGGATCACTCGCCAATCAACCCTGCATACCGCAAACCTGTTGTAAAGGGCGTATCGGCAAAGGTTATCACCGTAGCGATGTTGGGTGGTGACTGCTATCCGACAACCCCTATCGGTATCAACCTCCCAAATGCCGATTGGATTCGTAAGGAGCCCGGCTCGAAGTCGGTAACTATCGACAATATCACCTACGCTTACAGCCAGGCTGCACAGGGCAATGGCTTTGGCGAGGAGTTTATCCTTCGCGAGGAGGACCGCGAGCGTATCAAGCAGTATGGCAAGTTGTCGGATAACCTCCACACCGACCTTCACGAGTGCTTGGGTCACGGTTCGGGTCAGTTGGCACCGGGTGTAACGGGCGAGGAGCTCGGTTCGTACTCTTCGGCTTTGGAGGAGACTCGTGCCGATCTGTTTGCACTCTACTATCTGGGCGATGCCAAGATGGTCGAGATTGGTTTGATTCCATCGTTTGATGTCGCAAAGGCTCAATACGCATCCTATATTATGAACGGTATGATGACCCAGATGGCTCGTATCGAGTTGGGCAAGGATGTTGAGCAGTCGCATATGCGTAACCGCAAGACTATCGCCGAGTGGTGCTATGAGCACGGCAAGGCAGAGAATGTTATCGAGTGGGTTGTCGAGAATGGCAAGCGTTACGTTGTTGTAAACGACTTCGAGCGTCTGCGTGAACTGTTCGGCGAGATGTTGTGCGAGGTACAGCGTATCAAGAGCGAGGGCGACTTCGAGGCCGGCAAGCAACTTATCGAGAAGTATGGCATCAAGATTGACCAAGAGATGCACAAAGAGGTACTTACCCGCTATGCAGCGTTGGGTATCGAGCCTTATGGAGGCTTTGTCAATCCGGAGTATAAGTTGGTCGAGAAGGATGGCGAGATTGTAGATGTTGCAATCGAGTACCCTGCAAACTACGTGGAGCAACACCTCCACTACTCGGATAAATACTCGTTCCTGCCATCAATCAACTAATGACATCTGACGAGTGACGATAACTCCTGCTACGATAGTGGCAGGAGTTTTTTTGTTTTGTTAGGGGTGGTTAGGGGTTTTAGAGGCGTTAGGGGCGTTAGAGTCGTTAGAGGTTGTTAAGGGTGGTTTCGTTTATAACCTTACCTGACTTTACTTGACCTTATTTGACCTTACCCGACCTTATCTAACATTCCCCCCCCCCCCAAAAAAAAAAAC
>JAZRCC010000253.1:0-4711 GCA_045635405.1 Alistipes sp. | reverse complement strand
CGAGCAGACAATCTCCTCCTTCATCACAGCCTCCAACATACCCTCGATAGCATCCTTGGTATCGTTGATTGCATCGTAGATGATAGAGGAGAGACGAATCTCAATCTCCTCCTTCTCGGCAGTCTTCCGAGCCGCCGCCGATGGACGCACCTGGAAGCCGACGATGATGGCGTTCGATGCGGCAGCCAACAGTACGTCGCTCTCCGAAATCTGACCTACGGCAGCGTGGATAACATTCACCTGAACACTCTCCTTCGAGAGTTTGATGAGCGAGCCCGACATAGCCTCTACCGAGCCATCCACGTCACCCTTGACGATGATGTTCAACTCCTTGAACGAGCCGATAGCGATACGGCGACCAATCTCGTCGAGTGTTACGTGCTTCTGGGTCATAATGCCCTGCATACGCTGCAACTGCTCACGCTTGTTGGCGATTTCACGAGCCGAACGGTCATCCTCCATTACGTTGAACGAGTCACCCGCCTGTGGAGCACCATTAAGACCCAACAACTGCACAGGTGTCGATGGACCAGCCTCGGTCACACGCTTTCCATTCTCATCAAACATCGCCTTTACACGGCCTGTATATGTTCCCGACAGAACGACGTCGCCCACACGTAGCGTACCATCCTGAACGAGGATAGTTGCCACATAGCCACGACCCTTGTCGAGGGTCGATTCGATAACGGCACCCTTTGCACGCTTGTTAGGGTTGGCCTTTAATTCGAGCATCTCCGCCTCCAACAACACCTTTTCGAGGAGTTTGTCGAGGTTTAAGCCCTTCTTTGCCGAGACATCCTGGCTCTGGTACTTACCGCCCCAATCCTCGACGAGGTAGTTCATCGTTGCGAGCTGCTCTTTGATATGCTCTACGTTTGCAGCAGGCTTGTCAATCTTGTTGATTGCAAATACCATCGGAACACCCGCTGCCTGTGCGTGGTTGATAGCCTCGACGGTCTGTGGCATCACGCTGTCGTCCGCCGCTACGATGATGATAGCCACGTCGGTAATCTTTGCACCACGGGCACGCATAGCGGTAAATGCCTCGTGACCAGGAGTATCGAGGAATGTGATTTTCTGACCATTCAACTCAACTGAATATGCACCGATGTGCTGTGTGATACCACCGGCCTCGCCTGCGATGACGTTGGTCTTACGGATGTTGTCCAGCAACGAAGTCTTACCGTGGTCAACGTGACCCATTACGGTTACGATAGGTGGACGTGATACCAAATCCTCTGGTGCATCCTCGCCCTCGTCGCCGATGGCCTCCTGAATCTCAACCGATACGAACTCGGTCTTGAAGCCGAACTCCTCGGCAACAACCACCAAAGCCTCGGCATCGAGACGCTGGTTGATAGATACCATCAAACCGAGGTTCATACAAGCCGAGATAACCTCCATTGGCGATACGTTCATCATTGTCGCCAACTCGCTTACGGTTACAAACTCGGTAACTTTCAGCACGGTACGCTCCTGCTCTTGCTGCATCATCTCGGCATCCATTCGCTCGCGAACCTCCTCGCGCTTCTCCTTGCGGTATTTAGCACCCTTATTCTTGGCACCCTTCGATGTTAGGCGTGCAAGGGTATCCTTAACCTGCTTCGAAACCTCCTCGTCCGACACCTCTGGTCGTACGATTGGTTTTGGCTGTGGCTTCTGGAGCTTCTTGTTTTTGCCCTGCTGTTGAGGAGCATTATTATTGTTGTTGCGTTGCTGGTCGCCCTTGTGCTTCTTGTTATTGTTGTTCTTTTGAGCATCGTTACGCTCCTGATAGAGATCAACCTTCTCCTTCTCGATACGCTTGCGACGATGTTTGCCACCTGGGACCATACCCGAAACATCCATCTTACCCAAAATCTGTGGGCCTGCAAGTGTTGGTGTCGATGTTGGGCGGAACTCTGGTGCTGCCGGCTTGCTCTCTGCTACGCTCTGTTGTGGTTTTGGCTGTGGTTTAGGTTGCTCCTGTACCTTTGGCTTTTGCTCCTGCACCTTTGGCTCAACCTTTGCCTTTGGTTGCTCTGCTTTTGGCTCTTCAACCTTTGGCTGTTCCGCTTTTGGAGCAGCTTTCGGAGCCTCTGCTTTCGGTTGCTCAACCTTTGGCTTTACGACATTGCCGCTGTTGTCGATGTCGATTTTACCCAATATGCGAGGTTGTGCAATCTCCTCCTTCGGAGACTCTTTTACGGGAGCCTCTTTTGGTTTCTCCTCCTCCTCGATAGAGACCGACACAGGTCGGGTCGCTATCTTCATTCGTACGTTGTCACGTGCGTTTTGTGTTGCACGGTTGGCTCCATACTCTTTTTCGATTATGGCGTATGTTTCGCTGTTTACTTGTGTATTCGGGGAGCTGTCGATAGCAACGCCCTTCTTGTGCAAGAAGTCAACGATGGTATTCAATCCCACCTTGAACTCCTTTGCCACCTGTATCAGACGCAATTTCTTTTCGTTATCCATAACTTTATCTCTGTACATTTTGTTTGTCGGAAACCACTCGACGCGGAGTTTGTCGAGCGATGTTCCTACCGTTTTACTTCATTGAGAGAACTCCGCAACCCTTGTGGGGTGAAGAATTACTTCTCAAACTCGGCTTTGAGGATTGCGATAACCTCCTCGGCCTGCTCGATTTCGAGATCGGCACGTGCTGCTACCTCCTCTACGGTCAATTCGAGTACGCTCTTTGCGGTGTCGTAACCCGCCTCACGCAGTGCGTCGATAATCCAGCTGCTGATTTCGTCGTCGAACTCGGTCAGTGCAATATCCTCCTCGTCCTGATCGCGATATACGTCGATGTCGTAGCCGGTGAGCATATTGGTCAAACGGATATTCAAACCGCCCTTACCGATAGCAACCTTAACCTCTTCTGGTTTGAGCGATACCGATGCGGTCATCTTCTCCTCATCGACAGTGATGCTTGTAATCTTTGCAGGGCTCAACGCACGCTGGATGAGCAACTGGATATTTGATGTGTAGTTGATAACGTCGATATTCTCGTTACGCAACTCGCGGCTGATGGTGTAGATACGCGAGCCCTTTACGCCGACACACGAGCCAACAGGGTCGATACGGTCGTCGTACAACTCAACGGCAATCTTTGCACGCTCGCCAGGGATGCGGGCAATCTTCTTGATGGTGATAAGGCCGTCGTAAATCTCGGGCACCTCTGCCTCGAAGAGCTTTTCGAGGAACTGATTTGCCGTACGCGACAAGATGATGCGTGGCTGGTTGTTTACCATCTCGACACGCTTAACGATAGCCTTGATGGTGTCGCCGTTGCGGTAGAAGTCGTTAGGAATCTGCTCCGATTTTGGCAATACCAACTCGTTGCCCTCGTCGTCGAGGATAAGCACCTCACGCTTCCAAGGCTGATAAATTTCGCCTGCGATAACCTCGCCAACCTTTGCCGAGTACTTCTCGAATACGCTCGCCTTCTCCAAGTCGAGGATACGCGATGCGAGGTTCTGACGCAACGACAATACGGCACGACGACCAAATGCTGCGAAAGGAATCGAGTCGGTGTAGTCGTCGCCTACCTCGTACGAATCGTCGATTTTGGCAATCTCACTCAACGAAATCTCGCGAACAGGGTCGTTGAAATCCTCATCGGCAACCACTACACGGTTACGCCAGATTTCGAGATCGCCCTTGTCGGCATTGATGATGACATCGAAGTTCTCGTCGGTGCCATACTGACGTTGTATGGCGTGACGGAATACATCTTCAAGTACGCCAATCATTGTGGCTTTGTCGATGTTTTTCAGCTCTTTGAAGTCTGCAAAGCTGGAAATTAAATTCAAATTGTTCATTCTCTTTTATGTTTTTATTATGATTTTGTTTTTCTACTTATAATCGAGCCACTCTTTGGTGCTCTTAATCTCGTCGAATGGATATTTGCACGTTACGTGACGCAACTCCTTACGCTTTTTGCCCTCGACAGCAACCTTCTCGTCGTAGGAGAGCGTGATGCCCTGCTCGTCGGCAGCATCGAGTTGTGCGAGAATCTTGATGCCGTTTTTGAGAACAACCTCTACCGATGAGCCGACAATCTTCTGATATTGACGCAACAGTTTGAGAGGCTCTCCAATGCCCGCTGATGCAACCGTCAGCGAGAAGTCCTCCTCGTCGCGGTCGAATGCTGCATCCACAGCACGGCTGATTTCGACACAGCGGTCAATCGAGACGTGTGTGTCGCTATCCAATGTCAGCATAATCTCGTTTGCAGGGTTGATGGTGCAATCTACCACAAATGTGTCGCTCTCTGCAAGCAGATTCTCTACTACCTCTAAAACTTTTGTAATATCCATATTGTAAATTTTTAATCTCTAAACTCTGCTTCCGAAACTCCGCTTCGAATTGCAAGAAATCGCTTTTTTATGCCCTTTGAGCCTCGGGTTATTCTACGAAAGAAGGGGACTTTCGTGTCCCCTTACTCCCTTTAACGCTGCAAATATAGTATATATTTGGAGAACTTCCAAATAAAATATCGATAAATCAAAGATTTATACGCATATTCGGATAGATGTCGCCCGCAGAGTTCTATGGTGATAGACTCTATGCGGCACGTTCGGTTTGCAATTTGGCAGGGTTGACGAGATATCGTTTGACTCTAATCGAGTAGAGTACAGCGGCTGTACCAAGTCCAAAGAGGAAGCCTAAAATCAATCCGCTAAGTCGGATCGTAGCCATGTCGTTCTGTGAGCCAAGGAGTTGG
>JAZRCC010000252.1:0-6687 GCA_045635405.1 Alistipes sp. | reverse complement strand
TACTCCAAAATCGCCTGCATCGTACGCATCAGCGTGTCGTGTCGCTGCTTGATGGCCGACATACACCACTTTGCCGAGTCGATTTTGCCCTTGACGAACTGTATGGTCTCACGGTCGGCATCGCTCAACGCCTTGCCATTAAGACCCTGCATATTGCGGATGATTTCGATATATTGGCGGTTGATTTTCAGCTCGGGAATATTGTACGAATTGAGCGTGAGATGAAACTCCCCATCGTTGTTTTCGAGCAGAAAGTCGGGGATAATATATGGCGAAACATCGCCCGACTCCTCCGTAAAGAGGTTGGCAGGCTTGGGCGACAAACGCTGTATCTCCTGCACCGCCAAGCGGAACTCCTCCTCCGTTGTACCCAATCGCGAGAGTAGCTTCTCGTAGTGTTTTTTGACAAACTCGTCGAAGTGCTGGTCGAGGATTTTGCGAGCCAATCGGCGTTGTGGCGTATCGATTTTCTGGCTGTCGAGTTGCAGTATGAGCGACTCGCGTAGGTCTCTTGCTCCGATACCTGCCGGCTCCATCTGCTGAATTATCGACAAGAGTTGCTCCAACTCCTCGATGCACACCTCGATACCCTGCGTAAAGGCGATATCGTCCGATAGCGACTGCATATCACGACGCAAGTAGCCATCGGCATCGATACTTCCGATAATAAATCGTGCGATTTGCTCCTCCTCGGCTGTCAGATTGCGGTAGCCGAGTTGCTCGATAAGATACTCCTGCAACGAACGTCCGCCCGACATCTGCACGTTGTGGGGGCGGTCATCTTTCGAGAAGTGGTTGAGGCGGGTTTTGTAGGCGGGGGTGTCATCTTCACGAAGATACTCCTCCATCGATATCTCCTTCGGAGAGTCGCCCTCCTCGGTACGTTGCTCCTCTTCGAGGACGATATTCTCCTCAATCTCCTCCTTGATTCGCTGTTCGAGCAGTGCAGAGGGCAATTCCAGCAGCTTTATCATCTGAATCTGCTGGGGCGAAAGTTTCTGCTGTTGTACGAGTGCTTGTCGCTGTCCTATAAATGCCATATCCAAAGTCGGTTAAAACATCTCTTGCCCCCTCACCGTTATGTTGGTGCCACGCACTGCCCTTTGCACGAGCGATGTGCGTGGCGTTTGATAACTAAAACTCTGCGTTCTTTGGTGTTCGTGGGAATGGTATCACGTCGCGGATATTACCCATACCTGTTACGAACAGCAACAGACGCTCAAAACCCAAGCCGAAGCCCGAGTGCGGTGCCGAACCCCAACGGCGGGTGTCGAGATACCACCACATATCTTTTTCGGGGATGTTCAACTCATCAATTCTTGCACGAAGTTTGCCAAAGTCGGCCTCACGCTCCGAGCCACCGATGATTTCGCCTATTTTTGGGAACAAAACGTCCATAGCGCGTACGGTCTTGCCGTCGTCGTTCTGCTTCATAGAGAAGGCCTTAATCTCCTTCGGATAGTTGATGAGAATTACCGGACGCTTGAAGTGCTCCTCAACCAAGTAGCGTTCGTGCTCGCTCTGCAAGTCGCAACCCCAATCGCAAGGGAACTCAAACTTGCGACCCGACTCCTTCAAGATGCGGATACCTTCGGTGTAGTCCAGACGTACAAAGTCGTTGTCGAGTACAAATTGCACACGCTCCAACAGTTCGTTGTCCCACATCTTGTTCATAAATTCGAGATCCTCACGGCAGTGCTCCAATGCGTATGCGATAAGGTATTTGAGGAAATCCTCTGCCAAAGCCATATTGTCCTCCAAGTCGTAGAACGCCATCTCCGGCTCAATCATCCAGAACTCTGCCAAGTGGCGTGGAGTGTTGGAGTTCTCGGCACGGAACGTAGGGCCGAACGTATAGATTTGACCCAACGACAAGGCTCCGGGCTCGCCCTCCAACTGACCCGATACGGTGAGGCTGCAAGGTTTGCCGAAGAAGTCCTGCGAGTAGTCCACCTTGCCCTCCTCGGTGCGTGGCGGATTCTCTACGTTGAGGGTTGTCACTTGGAACATTGCACCTGCACCCTCGCAGTCCGAAGCGGTGATAAGCGGAGTGTGCAGATAGTAGAAACCACGGTCATTGAAGTATTTGTGGATTGCAAATGCCATTGCGTGACGAATACGCAATACCGCCGAGAAGGTGTTGGTGCGTGGTCGCAAGTAGGCGATGTCACGCAAAAATTCGAGCGAGTGGCCCTTCTTTTGGAGAGGGTATGTTGCAGGGTCGGCAGTGCCGTAAATCTCGATAGATTCGGCCTGTACCTCGACACCCTGACCGGCACCCAGGCTCTCGACCAATGTTCCGCTTACGGCAACGCAAGCACCTGTGGTGATGGTGCGGAGCGACTCCTCGTCAATCTTCGCCAAATCGACTACAATCTGGATGTTGGCAAGGCACGAGCCGTCGTTGAGTGCCAAGAATGCAACATTTTTGTTACCACGTTTTGTTCTTACCCAACCTTTGACTACCACTTGTGAGCCATATTCGGTTGATTTAAGCAATTGAGCAATCCTCATAACTGTATCTTTTTATAAATTTTTTCGTATCAAAACCTTTAACCCGACAAAGTTACAAAAATATTTTCGCTTTACTCCTCTTTTTCGCCATTATTTCGTTATCGAATTGGGATAGGTTATGTCGAGGTTGAACAGCGGGTTGGGGTTTGGCGTATGCTCTTGGGCAATAATGTGCCACATCTGCTTCACTACGTCGGGGTGCTGCGATGCAGTATTCGATGTTTGGTCGCTATCTGCGACGATATCATTGATGAAATATCTCATTTATTGCAAATATACGAATTTATCGCAAAACGTGCAATTGTTATATGGCACAAAAAACAGAAGCCTGCTTTACGTTGTCGTAAAACAGGCTTATGTTTTTGCTGATCGTACGCTTTTGAATTAGAGAGCGTTGACGTGCAACTGAATTGCGCCTTTGAGGTTACCAGCCTTGTTCTTGTGGATGATGTTGTGCTTTGCCAACTTATCCAACATAGCTGTTACCTTTGGAAGCAGAGCCTCGGCTGCGGCCTTATCGGTAGTGTTACGCAGAGCCTTTACAGCGTTACGCGTAGTCTTGTGATAGAGGCGGTTGTGAGCACGCTTCGTTGCGGTTTGGCGAATTCTCTTCTCTGATGATTTGTGATTTGCCATAATTGTTGTGTTGTATTATAATTTTCTATTGTTTTCGTTTGTAGCCCATAGGAGAGTCGAACTCCTCTTTCAAGAATGAAAATCTTGCGTCCTAGCCGATAGACGAATGGGCCTTACCGCTAATGCCTCAAATATCGGGGCATTTAGTGGTGCAAAGGTAGTAAAATAAAAGCAATCCGCAAGAAAAATAGTAGAAAAAATGTTTTTATTCCTCAAAATGCCCTCAAAATGGCATTCAAACGAGGTTTCGCCCAACTATTTTGCAGCGATACCGAAGAGCTTTGCAATCTTTTCGTGGGCCTCCTCTTTGGCAATCAGCGTCAGTTGTTGGCTCTCGATGGCGGCAAATTGGTCGCACACTTCGAATGCGGCATCCGTATCGTGAGTCGAGAAGAGGATACATTTGCCCTCGTCGTGTGCAAGGTGCATAAGTAGTCGTGCCACCTCAAATCGGGTAGGGATATCCAGAAAGGCACTCGGCTCGTCCAACAATATGATGCGGCTCTCTTGTGCAAGGGCTTTGGCAATCATAATGCGTTGAGCCTCGCCATCCGAGAGAGTTGCAATATCGCGGTGGGCAAATTGCTGCATCTCGACCGCCTCCAACGCCCTATCAACAATCTCGAAGTCGGCATTTCGCAGCGTACCAAACCAATTCGTGTATGGCATTCTGCCCATAGCAACCACATCGCGACACGTTAGATTTGCGGTGCGAATACGCTCGGTGCCGACGTATGCCAATCGTTGAGCCAACTCGGCTGCCGAGAGGTCGGTCAGCGGTGTGCCGCATATCGAAATTTCGCCCGACAGAGGCTTTTCGCTGCCGATAATTGCCCGAATAAGGGTGCTCTTTCCCGTGCCGTTGCGACCCACGAGTGCCGTGAGTGTCGATGCGGCGAAGCGAGCCTCGGCATTGCGGAGGAGTAGGCGATTGTCATAGCCCAGCGATATGTTGCACAGCTCTATCATTGCATTTGATTTGGACGACGTATAACTATATATGCCACAACGGGGATACCCATCAGTGCCGTTATCGTATTTACGGGCAGATGAATGGTCGTTGTGATAAGGTCGGCAACGAGCAGCATTATGCACCCCACCAAAGCCGATGCGGGTAACAGTGTGCGGTGGTCAGCCGTGCGTAGCACCATTCGGGCGATGTGCGGAGCCGCCAAACCGATAAAACCTATCGGGCCACAAAAGGCAGTTATCGTACCAGCCAAGAGCGTTGTCGATATGTAGAGCCTACGACGCAGAGCGACGATATTTATGCCTACGGTCATCGCACTTGTTTCGCCCAACAGAATGGCATTCAGACCCTTGATTGAGGCAATCGACAGCATCGTGCCGATGATAAATATCGGGGTCATCGTTGCGAGTTGCCCCAATGTTACATTGCCAAGCGAGCCCATAGTCCATACGACGTAGGATTTGAGGGCGGCCTCGTTGCTCAAATATTGGAGTATCTCGACTACGGCGGAGAGTGCTGCCGAGAGCATCATTCCGAGAATAAGTATCACCATCACATCGCGGAGTCGGCGGGCGAGTACCACGATAATCATCATCACGCAAGCGGCTCCGGCCCACGCAGCTCCCGCATTGCCGAGGCTTAACATCCACGGTGCGAGCGAAATGCCAAAGAGTGGCACACCCAACGTAAAGAGGGCAACACCGAAGCTCGCTCCGGCACTGACCCCCAGAATATAGGGGCCCGCCAATGGGTTGCGGAACATTGTCTGCATCTGCAAGCCGCTGACCGATAGCGAGACGCCCGCAATAAGTGCCACCAACGCCTTGATGAGTCGAATGTCGAGCACTATCGCACGCAGTGTCGCATCGTCGCTCTTACCCGTAATGGCTGCCCACACATCCGTAGCGGGGATGGCGATGCTGCCGAAAAATATGTCGGCAACAAATAGCAGCAGAAGAGCCGTGCAGAGCAGCGTAAATATCAGGCGGTGGTATCGTGGCATAGCTATCGTAACTCTTTGTAGTAGTATAACTTGTCGTCGCAATTCTCCTCGTGCAGCAACTTGGCAATATCGGCAAGCACCACATCGGGGCGTATGGCTCCCGACTCCCAAAAGTCGCTGCCACCCATCGCACCCTGGCGGCGGTTATTGTTGTATGTACGACGGTTTTTTACCGCCTTCACATCGGCAAAGCGGGGTAACGCCTGTCGCAACTCGTCGAGAGTATTGCACTGACCGATATTCAACCACACATCGGCACGGTGAGCAATCAGAAGGGCCTCTTCGATGGAGATAGGCACCGACTCGCGAGATTGGTTTTGGCGATAGATGTACTCTCCGCCACCATCCTCGATAAGGCGGACAAAGTAGCTGTCTGCGGGTGGCATAAACCACGTGTCGCGATATGGCGTGTTGAGCATAACTTGCGGACGCTGCTTGCCGCATACACTCTGCTGCAAACTATCACGCAGTGCTACATATCGTTTTTCGATAGCCTGGAACACCTCCTCGCCACGTTCTCGGCAGTGGCATAGTGCTGCAAGTGCCACGCACCACTCCGCTTTGCCAAGTGGGGTCGATTCGGTATAGTCCCCTATATATACATAAGGTATGCCCAGCTGTTGCAACTTTGCGGTAGTTGCGGCATCCTCGCCATAGAGTCCGTAGAGTAGCAGGGCATCGACATCGAGCGACTTCAACACCTCGAAGTGCAGCGACGACTCGTGTCCGATTTCGACAATCTTATGCTCATCGATACGGTGGCGGATGGTTGGGCTGACGATATATTGCACGCCCGAAGTCCCGACAATTCGCTCCTCCTCGTCAATAGCCTCCAACATTGCGGCAAAACTCGACGATAGCACTGCGATACGCTCTGCATTGCGGCTCAAATCGACGACCTGTTCGTATTGTTGGTTGCTCTGATATGGATTTCTAATTCGCAGAACCTCGCACTCTCGCACCGAGTCATACTCGATTACAAACCCTTTGGCGTAGCGTGGTGAGTATATCTCCGAGTAGGATTGCGACGACGATGTTGCCCTACACGCCGTGCAGAACAGAAGTGCGATTAGGGCTATTTCGATTGACCTCCGCAGCATCGTTAGTGGATATTTAGGAGGTTTCTTGCTTGGTCTATGGCTGCATCGGTGATATTATCGCCCGACAACATTGCTGCGATTTCGTGAATACGCTCTGCATCGGTGAGCGGTTTGATTTGCACCGTGCCCTCGCTCTTATAGACGAGCAGGTGGCGATTACCCTTCGAAGCGACTTGTGGCAGGTGAGTGATGTCGATAACCTGCATCGAGCGTGCCAATTCGGCAATGATATCGCCTACGGCCGATGCGGTACGTCCCGAAATTCCGGTATCAATCTCGTCGAATATGATTGTTGGCAACTCCATACGCTTTGCAAGGGTCGCTTTCAGTGCCAACATCACACGCGAAAGCCCACCACCCGAAGCGATGCGTTCGATAGGGCGTGCCGCGGCACCCTTGTTTGCCGAGAAAAGGAACGCTATGCGGCCGGCACCCGTATTACGGAGCGTCACCTCCTCGATATC
>JAZRCC010000251.1:0-7309 GCA_045635405.1 Alistipes sp. | reverse complement strand
GCCGATAAGGTCAATTAAGGTCAGGTAAAGTCGAGTAACGTTTTTGTTTTTTGCTGTGGTCGCTACCCCTAACGGCTCTAACGCCCCTTTCACAGCGATTTTGGAGCAGAGCATAACGCAGCAGAAGCCCGCCACCCTACCATTGAGATAGGCGATTTGGCGGAGATTGTGCAAGGCTTGTGACGGCGACAAAACCGCAGCATACCCGAAGTATGTGAGGATTTTGGAGCAGAGCATAACGCAGCAGAAGCCCGCCAAATCGTCTATCTCCTTATGCCGATAAGATTCCGCGGCTTAACCCTTATAGAGTGCCTATTTCGGCAAACCTCGCCATCATCGGTGATACCCTCGATGATAATATCGTAGGATGTTTCACGGTCGGAGGTGTAGAAAGTGACCTCTGCCATACCCAACGAATCGGGACGGATAAGAGGCTCCCACGCTATGGTGTAACGCATATCACGCACCGAGGTCAGACGCGAATCGAATGTAGGATACTTCGGTTTGTAGAACTCTATCGGCTTTTGACAGCCACGCACCGTAACACGGGCTATGGCATCGTTGGCGATTGTGGCACGCAGACCCTCCTGACTCACCTGCATAATAATTGCTCCGGCAGGGGCAGAGATACCCAACATCTGTGCTGCACGGCCATCGATAAAGGAGAGTCGCTCGATATATTTTGGGTCGTAGGACCAGATGTCATCTATGTGGGCAACATCGCCATTGAGGATAAATTCGGGAGTGCGTACATCTGCCGTATCGGAGTCGGCGTTGCCACTGAAATCGACACCTCCCGACGATGATACCGAGTCGTGGTCATCGGTCGGATTCTCCGTAATATCGATTACCGAAGAGGCGTCGCGTTGTATATCGAGATACTCACTACGTGTGGTAATGACATTGCCCAAAACGTCCAACTCCTTGAATGTCATAAGAATCTCCGCCACCGAGCCATAGCGTGACAAATCGCCGTGAGCGGTACTGCCTCGACTACCCGATGCAAAGAATGGCGTCGATAGTTTGCGACCGACAACAACAATCTCCTCTATATCAACAATGCGTTCGCCACCCTCGTAGAAGTACTTCTCACGGGCGGTTTCGAGGAACTTTTTCGATATCGGCTCTACGTAGTTCTTGTAGTATGGGCGACGACTCACGATATCGATAACGGGGAAGTTATCGCTCTCGATTTTGATACTCACGGTTGTATCCTTGCCTCGTTTGTTGAGTGCCTGCACGAGATATACCACATCCTCGTTATGAGGTAAACCTGTGACAATGAAGTCGTTGTACTCGTTCAACTCGAAGTGGTCGAACTGCTTGGTCTTGGTGTTCATCACCACGATACTTGGCTTGCGGGCACGACCCAACAGACCATACACCGAGCCCGAAATTGACTGCGACTCCCCCATCGGGTGGATAATACGAGGCAACTTGCGAGCCATCACATCGCTCAAATCGTAGCGTCGCCAACCGTTGGTCATCATCACCAAGTCGAGTTGGTTGGCACGGCGTGGCGTATCCTCCTCGAAGTAGTAACCCGGATTCTCGACCTCGCCCTTCAAGTCGGACGAGAGCAGCATATAGGAGAGGATATTGGGTGACTTCTCGTCGAGAGGTACCATCGTTGCATCGGTAACACTCATCGAGAAGTTGCCCTGTGCGGGTTTGCCATCCGAGCCCTTTATCGCAATCGCTGCACGCACGAGTTGTCGCTGTTCGAACTCCTCGCCCACCTCAATCTCCGCCTTTGCATAGCGATTGTCGCGAACGTAGAAGAGTCGCTCAGCAACAATCTTACGGGTCAGACGATGTACGACCGAGACCTGTGCAATACCGTCGAACATATCCTCGTTACGCAGACGCAACGGCTGCACAAGGCTCTCGACAACATTCATTACAGCACCACGAGAGTGTACTACGCAGGCATAATCAGCCAAATTTTGGTCGGGTGTGGCTTGTGCCAAAATAGTATAGCCATTAGTTTGACGCAGCACTCGCAGAGCAACACCCGACGGCTGTGCTATGGGCAGCTCGAAACGACGTGTCAGACCATCGGCAGAGGTGACTTCGGCGTAGTATTTTTTGCCAGCCTCGGCACATATTGCAAAACGTCCCATACCGAGGTGTTCGCTCTTCAACTTCGAAATCTCCTCGCCCGCCTCGTTGTATATAGCACCCTCGACCTCCACCGAGTGACCATTTGCCGATTGAGCCTTAAAGGCAACAACCTGCACCAGATTGGCTATGAGATTGCCACCCTCGGGACAGAACTGCACATCAAAGTTGTTGGTAAAGGATGGCATCTGAACATAGCGGCTCAAATCGCGACTATTGGCACGAATATGGAGCTCGAAGCCATCGTGAGCACTCTCCGACGGGGTAAACTTCACCTTGATAACACCACTCTTATCGGTACGCTGCGTACCTCCACGCGAACGTCCTGCGATTACCGACCGATAGCGTACGGGGGTCGAGACTATCGGCAATCCGTTTTGGTCAACGAAGCGGATGTTGGCGATAAACTGCCCCTTCTCGCCCTCGCTGTAACTTACGGCGGTGGTGATGGCATCGTCGATAGCGTTGCCGATATATACATCTTTCGTGAAGAAGTAGCCCATATCGAAGTTCATCATCCAACGGGTATAGGCACGCAACTTATAGTGTCCCGACGTTAGACGTGGCGAGAGCATAAAGGTGCCGATAAACTGCTTGTTACGCGATACAACCTTCACACGCTCGACCAATCGCCCCTCTGGGCTGATAAGCTCGACATATATAAAGTTCGATGCCGAGTTGCGGGTCAGCATCGTTGCGTGTACCAAGTAGCCACTAAAATAGAGGGTCTCGCCGGCACTATAATAGGGGCGGTCGGTCATCAGGTAGAGCTTCTCGAATACACCGCCGCTATTGTAGAAGTGGGTATAATCGTCGCGGAGACTCTCTGCAAATGTTTTGGTTGGCGAGAGCAGCTCCTCGGGCAGCTGTTGTGGCTGTGCAATGCGGCGTTTAGCACTTACGTCCACAATAGAGAGGAGCAGACCCAACAGCAATATGGAGAAAATACGTTTCATAGTCGTTTCAAAACAAAAATAATAGTTCAAAGGTAATAATTTTTCTCGGATATTTCGAATTGTTTGTATCAAATATAGATACAAACCTCATCAATGATGATACATTTTTGCAAAAAAAGTTAAACCTTGACAAAATTTTCGTGCAAAGTTGGTCGTTTTCATAAAAAGTCGTATCTTGCACAGAATTTACGCCCATAATGGGGATAACGATACGAATAATATACAACAATTTATCTAAACTAATAGAACAATGAAGCGATTTATTAAACTTTTGGTAGTGGCAATCGTTGCGTTTGCTACTACATTCAATGCTGTGGCACAGGAGCCTGTGAAGTTCACTTCACTCACACTCCCATCGGCTATTGGTAGCAATATGGTTTTGCAGCAGAACGCTACAAACTATATCTGGGGCTACGCAAAACCAAAGTCGAAGATTACCGTTACTGTCGATTGGGTCGCAACTCCATTTTTGACCAAGGCTGACGCAGACGGTCTTTGGAAGGTTGCTGTTGAGGTTCCAGCAGCAAGCTACGAGCCACACACAATCACTATTGCTTGTGGTAAGAAGGATACTGCAACGCTCACAAATGTACTCTTTGGTGAGGTTTGGCTCTGCTCGGGACAGTCGAATATGGAGTTCCGTGTTGACCGTACGCTCGATTTCAAGGGCGATTTGGATAAGGATATGAACACCAACATCCGTTTCCTCTGCACAGGTCGTATCGCATCGGAGACTCCACAGTACGACATTCCACAACAGGAGAAGTACAACACCACTTGGCAGGTTTGCAACCCAGAGGAGTTGGCAAAGTTCTCGGCTGTTGCTTACGGCTTCGGTAAGGAGTTGCAGGAGAATTTGGATGTACCTATCGGCTTGATCGACGCATCGTACGGTGGTACATTCATCGAGGGTTGGCTCAAATCGGAGGTTATTGCAGCCGACACGAAGCTTGCTATCGACGCTGCCAAAATCCGTCACAAGACTTGGAAGGGCAAGAATTCGCACCTCTACAACGCAAACATCTACCCTATCCGCTTTGCTACCGTTGCAGGTACTATCTGGTATCAGGGTTGTGCAAACGTAGCCAGCTCACCACTCGGTTACGAGCACTCGTTGGAGGTACTTATCAACTCGTGGCGTGAGGAGTTCCGCTCGCCTAATATGCCTTTCTACGTAGTTCAGATTGCCCCTTACACATACGACAATATCCGTGGTGCACAACTCCGTGAGTCGCAGGCAAAGGTTGCTGCAAAGGTTGAGCACTGCGAGTTGGTTGTAACTATCGACCAGCAGGAGAACCCTTGCGACATCCACCCACGTCGTAAGGCTGATGTTGCTCACCGTCTTGCACAGTGTGCATTGGGCGAGCACTACAAGACCCATACCCGCACATACCGTTCGCCATCTTACGAGTCGATGAGCGTTGAGGGCGACAAGATTCGTGTTCGCTTGAAGGATGTTCCTTCGACACTTGTTGTTAAGGGTGGTGGCCGTATCAACGGTTTCCAGGTTGCACAGCCTAACGCTACAAATCCTCGCCTCTTGGACTTCGCATTGGCAGAGGCTTATATCGATAGCGACAACTCGATTGTTGTTCGTGCAGAGGGTATCGCTAACCCTGTTGCAGTTCGCTACTGCTTCAACGAGGATGAGGGTAACATCTTCACAGCAGAGGGTCTGCCATTGGCACAGTTTCGCTCGGATAACAGCAACATCTCGTACGGCGTTCGTCCATACGTAGAGGCTCCATCGGAGATTGCCATCACTTTCGAGGGTAAGGCTACTTACCAGAACAAGAAGGGTGAGACCGTACCATTCTATACAAAGAGCGTACTCCGTGAGGGTGAGAAGGTGTGGACAAACCTTCGCCAAACTTTCAGCGATGAGTATCCAAAGGAGTTCGAGGGCTTCGAGGTTGTATCGGCTCCATCGATTATGAAGGAGGCTACTGCCGGCGGTAAAATCACTGCTCACGGCGACGGTCGTATCTACTGTATCGTTCGTGCCAACACCCCTTACTTCCAGCGTGTTGCTTACAGAGGCAAGTGGAAGGCGTTGCCACAGACCTACCTCTGTGCTGCTAAACCAGATGGCACAAAGATTGGTAAGCAGTATATCGCATACTGCGACGTTAAGGCTGGTGATGTAGTTAAGTTGCCACGTGTTAAGGACCACTACTCGGTATTGGTTTTGGCAAAGAGCATCAACTTCATCCCTGTTGAGAAGTAGTCGATTTCGATATCAATCAACTGCTCGACCCCAAAAAGGTTGAGCAGTTTTTTTGTGCAAAGTGGCACGGGATTGTGATTTAGCAGAAAAAATAGATAGGCTCGTATATTTTTTCGCAAATTATTATTATATTTGCGTAGATAGAAGTGCTATAAACGTATTACAACATGAAATACCAGAGAATATTACTGAAATTGAGTGGCGAGTCGCTACAAGGCTCACAGGGTTACGGAATCGAAATGGAGCGTCTGAAAGAGTACGCTCTGCAAATTAAGCGTGCCGTAGAGATGGGCGTTCAGGTTGGTATCGTCATCGGTGGCGGCAACATCTTCCGTGGTTTGCAGGGAGCAAAACGTGGCTTCGACCGTGTAAAGGGCGACCAGATGGGAATGTTGGCTACAATAATCAACTCGTTGGCATTGCAGGCAGCACTCACCGACGAGGGTGTAAAGTGCCGTGTGCTGACCTCTATCCGAATGGAGCCTATCGGCGAGTACTACTCGAAAGATAAGGCGGTAGAGTATTTGGAGGCGGGCTATGTGGTGATTATCGGTGGTGGAACATCGAATCCTTACTTCTCGACCGACTCGGCATCGGCTTTGCGTGGTATAGAGATTGAGGCAGACGGCTTCTTCAAGGGCACCCGTGTCGATGGCGTATATACGGCAGACCCCGAGAAGGATAAGACGGCCACGAAGTTCGACGAGATTACCTTCGACGAGATTTATCGCCGCAACCTAAAAATTATGGATATGACCGCCTTTACGCTCTGTCGTGAAAACAATCTCGACATCATCGTATTCGATATGGACACGGTTGGCAACCTCGAAAAGGTGCTGTCGGGCGAGAATATCGGAACACGCGTACACAACTAAAAGCGTAGAGTTATGAGAAGATACGAGAAGAGAGGTTGGGGTTTTACCTCAATATTGATGATTTCACTGATATTGGTCGTTGTTGCCTTTTTGCTCCTCAAACCCGAGGTATTCGGCTTGAAGAGCGAAGAGCAAAAGGAGGAGCAGACAATCGAGGCGACCACCATTGTCAAGGTTGGCGAGGTGGCTCCCGACTTTACGGTTGAACTCTCCGATGGTAGCAACGTAACGCTCTCCGAGTTGAAGGGCAAAGTTGTGCTGCTCAACTTCTGGGCGACGTGGTGTCCCCCTTGTCGTGAGGAGCTGACACACGTTCAGAGCGAGATTATTGACCGTTTTGCCGACAAGCCATTTGTGATGCTGCCCGTATCGCGTGGCGAGGCTCGCGAGGTTGTCGATGCCTTTATCGCCGAGAAGGGCTACGCCTTCAAGGTTGGCTACGACCCCGAGCAGGCTATCTACAACAAATATGCGACAAACTACATTCCACGCAACTTTATCATCGACGCCGATGGAACGATTGCCTTTGTGGGCATCGGATACGACCCCGAGGAGTTCGCTACGATGATTAAGGCGTTGGACGAGAAGATTAACAATATTACAAAATAGAGAAGTATGGAGAGTAAAACTATTCTTTCGGACGCAGCTGCCCGTATGCAGAAAACCGTAGATTTTTTGGAGGATACGCTGCTTAACATTCGAGCAGGCAAGGCATCGACAAACATTCTTAATGGTGTTCTTGTCGAGTACTATGGCTCGCAAACTCCCGTATCGGGCGTAGCCAGCGTTACGGTTCCCGATGCAAAGACCGTGCTTATTCAGCCTTGGGATAAGAATATGATTCGCCCAATCGAGAAGGCTATTTTGGATGCGAATATCGGTTTGACCCCATCGAACAACGGCGAGCATATCCGTTTGTCGATTCCTCCACTCACCGAGGAGCGTCGTCGCGAATTGGTAAAGCAGTCGAAGGCGGAGGTTGAGAATGCCCGCATCTCGTTGCGTAACGCACGTCGTGACGCTGTCGAGCTCTTCAAGAAGGCTATCAAAGAGGGTATGCCGGAGGATGAGAGCAAGGATGGCGAACAGCAGGTACAGAAGCTCTTGGACAAGTACAGCAAGGCTGT
>JAZRCC010000250.1:0-10735 GCA_045635405.1 Alistipes sp. | reverse complement strand
AGTTTATGCCCGGCATAGGGTGCGAGAGTATCGACACATACTCCTCGTCGAGCAGGTTGTTGATTGTCCCCTTAAACGAGATATCCGCCCACGAGAACGAGAGTGTCCGCTCCAACGAGAGGTTGCTCATAAAGTATTCGGGCAGCGTTCCCGTAAGGGTCATATCGTTGCTCGACATCGTATAGCGGCGGCTGTAATAGCACCACTTATAGAGCAGCGACCAGCGGCGGAAACTCAATCGGGCGGTGATATTTGCCGTATGTTGCGGGATATATGGCAGTTGCTTGCCTACGGAGCGGTCCGCCTCCGAGTAGGGCTCGCCACGGTTGATTGAGGGTGTCCAACTATACATAGCCTTTGCCGAGAGGTGCCAATCTCTCGCCAACTGCACATCGAAAGCAGCCTCGGCAGCGACGCCATAGGCGTGTACCTGCTTGACATTGCGTGGCGAGTAGAAACCTTTGGCGGTAGGCAGCCACACAATCCAATCGTCGATACGCGAATCAAACCACGAGAGCGAGCCACTGATGCGGTATCGCTCACGACGCTCCACGCCAAACGACAACTCGGCATCGTAGGTCCAACCACGCTCCTTACGCAGGTCGGGATTTCCGCCTGGCAGAAAGTAGAGGTCGTTTAGTGTCGGGAAGCGGAAATTTCGAGATACGGAGCCCTTCAACACCACATTTCCACGCTTCGACAGTACGCCATCGAGAAAGAGTGCCGGTATCGGCTCCGAGGCATCGCGACCATACAGCTCCTCACGCAGGGCAACCGCCACACCAAACCGCTCGATAGGTCGCCACGCCACCTTTACGACAGCCGACAACTCAAAGCGAGCCTTGTCGTAACCTACGATAGCACGATTGCCATCTTGCAGGATGACATTCTTATCCTCGCTACGCACAAAGTGCTGATGCATAGCCACATCGCCCGACAGCAACCACTGTGGCGAGATGTGCCACTCGCCATCGATGCGACCAAATGCGGTATTGATATTGCTACGCGAACGGGTCATCGGGGTCATTATACCGTTGCCCGCATCACGTGCGTAGTCATACGCCTGCCACGTATAGATATAGCCAGCCTTTGCACCAACACGCCACTTGCTGCGGAGTCGCTCCCACGAGAGCACCGCACGGAGCGTATGTTCGCGTTGGCGGTTGTCGAAATCGACCTCATCGCCATAGTTGGCAGTAAGCATTGCCAACTCACGATTGGATGTGAGGTACCACGCTGCCAAACCCAGACGGTCGCCACCCTCGGTGCGGTAGTAGGCCTCCTGCAAGAGGTGCAAATCTCGGAACGAGCCACTGCGATTTCGCTCAACGGGGTAGTACTGCCCGACGATATTCATCGCATCGTCGTAGATATTCTCCTTCTTGTCACGGTTGCGATACTTGTAGTCGTTCTCGGACGACGAATAGACCACGCGGGTCGAGAGTTGCCACCGCTCGCTACCATAACGCAGATGCAGATACTCATCGAAGGTCATAAACGAGCCGAAACCCTGAACGTAGTTCAATCCAAAGCCTCGCTCCGTCGTAGGTTGCGTATCCAAGCGGATAGAGCCACCCAGACCGCCACCGACATCGCCCACCGACGAACTACCCGCCAAGAGTGTCGCTCGGTCGATAAAGTGCGAAGGAATCATCGAGAAGTCGGTCATACCCAACATCGGGTTGTTGATACGCATACCGTTCCACGTCACCTGCGTATGCGAGGCGGAGGTGCCTCGAAATGCGACCGTCGAGAGTGTCGCTCGGCCGCCATTCTTAACAAAAATCGGTGCATTGAAGGTCAGCACATCCGCCATCGAGAGTGCCACATTCTCCTTCAACACGACCGAGTCCATCTTGGTCTGTTGCAGGCCGATATCCTTCATCGGACGCTGTGCTACGACCTCAATCTCCGTAATGGGTATCACTCGCTGCTCGGCTTGCAATGCACCGAGCGGTGTGAAGAGCAATAGAAGTGTCGATATGTAGAGCCTCACATTCTGCATCGTCGCTACCTCCAACAAAAAGCACCGGGAGTAACCCCAACGTAGAACTTATCGAGCAGTATGCCGTCGCTCGAATAGCGGTATATCATTCCCGACTGCTGGTGGTCAATTGCATCGGCAATGTATATGTCGCCATTCAGAGGGCTGACCGAAAGACCATAGTAAATTGTCGAGCGTGACTCGATATGTGGTCGCACGGGGAGTTGCACATCGTCCACCGACATCGACCACACATCGTCGGCAAGCCAATATATACGGCGACCGCTGCCATCGATTTGCAACTCGGAGGCACGGCTACCCATTCGCAACTGAAAACGGCGTTCAACCTCAAACCGTCCGTTATCGATATTGATGCAGAGCAATGATGGGGCCTCCTCGCCATAGACCGACCCTCGGTAACCACCATCGGTAAGGACCCACAAGCGACCCTTTGCATCGCAGACTATCGAGTTGGGTTGTATGCCTACCGTAAGTTCATCGACCACCCTATCGGTGCGGGTGTCGATTTTCAGCAAGCGGTTTTGATACGACCAACAGACAACATAGAGGTAGTCGCCCACCTGCACCATCTGCTCCGTAGAGCCACTCTCTGCTTCCATATTCGGGCACTCGATATGGCCCGTAATGGCGTAGGTGCGAGGGTTGACTATCAAGATACGGTTATCCCAAATCTGTGTGACGTAGGCCTTCTCGTCCGATACGAAGTGCACGTAGCGAGGCGACGTAACACCCACGATACGCCCCACCTCTCGGAAGGTCGTAGGGTCGATAGCGAATATGACGTGCGAATTATTGACCGCCACCCAACAGAGTCCGTTGTGCATCGTTGCCGACTGTGCAACATCGCCCAATCGCATAGCGTTGGCACGATAGAACACCTCGTTTTCGACCCGCTTTGCAGCAGGGTCGTAGTACGATAGCGAGGCGTTGCCAAACTGAAACATACCCTCGCAGACGATGAACACTCCCGAAGCCGACGATTGAAACTCCTCCTCCAAGCCCGACTCCCACTTCATACAGCCACAGCACGCCGCAGCTACGACAAATATCGCAGCTATACGCTTACAGAGTTGCTCTACAAAGGTTCTCATCATCGGGCAGCGGATAGGCAACTACTCGTCGCGAAGTTGGTAGATTCCGATAATCTCGGTCGATTGTTCGCCCAACTCGCCACAGTTGGCAAGGCAGGCGGTCTGCACCTTCACAAAGTCGATATATTGCAACTTCACAGGTGTGCCGTCGGCATAAACTGCATCGGAAATTCTAAATCGGTTGGCTGTAATAGCGGCATCGCCTGCACCACTCGACAGCATATCAATCGGCGAGAAGTTGTCGGCATAGCCCCAATCGAATGGCGAGAGAACGACCTGGAAATTCTCAACCGCTACCCTCTCTTTGAGGTATGTACCTCGCAGTGTGTACGACTCACCCTCGACCCACGCAGGGAAGTACGACGGCTGTTTGTGGTATGCCGATAGATACTTCACCTCACCTGCACCACCACAGTTATCACGCCACTGCACCGGCATTCCATCTGCCACGGGGCGGAAGTAGGTCACCGCATAGCCCACCTTCGTATCGGCAGCCAAGCGGTCGGAGCCTGCCAACTCGTACCACGTATCGTTTGGCAGACCATCGCCATTCTCATCCTGCATAACATAGACGATACCCGGCTCGGACGAACGCTCGAAGGCGTTGCCACGAACGACAAAGTCGTAGTCACCATCGGACGACGTAATGCTATGGTCGAAACCTACGACAATATAGCCTCCGAAGCTACCCAACGAGACAAATGTGTTGGTGGTCGAATTGATTTGGCGGTGCAATCTTCGCTCGGCATAACTGATGGCTGCGTCAGCGGTACTCTCCGTGCCGGCAAAGCCTCCCATTGCCGTATCGTTGATAAACTGACCCGGTCCGGGCGTATATTCGTAAACCTTGTTCCAATGGCGTGATGAGGAGGATATCGCCGGGCGACGATACACACCCTCTGCCTCGCAAACATCGACCGTGAGGCGGGTCTGAAACTCTACCCTACGGCCATCGATTACGCACACCGCCGTAGGCTCGATGGTATATCGACCCACAGCATTGCTCGAAAAGCGGTATCGTGGCTCGGTCGTCGTAGCCTGCAACGTGCCATCGACACGCCACTCATACTGCTCGACTTCGCACGCAATATCGTATGCCACAAGGAGCAACTCACGATTGAGTGGCACGGTGAACTCCGTACGCTCGAAACCCCACCCAAACGGCATCTCCGACGACAAGCAGACCTCGACATCGAACTCGATAAAGGCGTTGCCGTAGTCGCTCAACACATCGAAACGGAGCGTGTGGTGGCCGAAATCCTTGCCTACAAAGTCGTACTCCAAAGTCTCGGCAACCTGCTGCCCATCAACCGACCACGAGTAGCGATACTCAACAGGCGACTGTCGCACCGCAGGTGCAAAGTGCAACGTCGAGCCTTGTGCTATGCGGAAACCCTCCGCAGCACCTGCCAACTCGATAACAGGAGCCTCTCGCTCGATGACACGAATGTAGATATCGTATGCCGTCGTCCCGACATCGTTCGTAACGTAGAGCGTAACATAGAAACTGCCTATCTCCGTAAAGGTATAGCGGAGCGTTGGTTTGGTCGAGAGCACCGTAAGGCCCATCGCCCAACTATAAATCGTGCGGTTATCGACGTAGTTATAGGTTGGCTCAACGACCAACTCCTCGCCCACACGCACCACCAAATCGGCAGCACCAGCAATATGCACTTCGGGGTAGTGACCCTGTTCGATGACGCCATCCTTGTTGCACGATGAAGCAGCCACAAGCATAGCGACAAGCAAAATGTAGAGAAACTTTTTCATATCCATAATCAATTTTGTTTCATAACACAGTGTAAATCAGTTACCAACAAACCTCTCGCTTGTTGGTTAATCAGCCCACCGACACGTCTCGAAACAAAAATGTACGGACACAAAACGTAAATTGATTAGGTCCCGTTCTCCTGCGGGGGCTAATTCCTAATTCCACAAAATTGTTGAAGCAGGTCTTCTGACTTATTCCGCCACCCGTGCCTTCTCGGCCCGCAAGCCAATGGCAAAAGAAACGAGTGGGTTTGCTGGAAATTACAGCAGCAGGTACTGTCACGGATTTGCACCGTATTCCCTTTTAATCCGCACCACTTATGCGTGTGCAGAGGCAACAACATCGCAAAGGTACAACTTTTTTGATGAAAGCAACCTTTTTACTCTATTTTTTTGATTTTTTATGCAACAAATAGCCGACGCTATTTGCACGGCTCGATACGGAGTGCGACCCAACCATCGCGTCGTTTGATACGGCTCACACGCATATTATTAGCCGCAGCGACCTCCGCCATTTGCTCCAAATCGGCCTCGTAGAAGCCGCTGACGTAGAGTCGTCCGCCCTCTCGCAGCGATGCAGCGTACCACGCCATCTGCTCTGCGATGATATTGAGGTGGATATTTGCCAAGATTACGTCGTATCTCTCGCCATCGACCCGCTCGATACTTCCGCAGAGTGCCCTCACGCCACCCCCATCGATACCATTCAGAGCGAAGTTGTCGAGCGTATTGCGATATGCCCCCTCGTCGATTTCGACCGCATCGACCACCGCAGCACCACATCGCCACGCAGCAATCGACAGGATGCCCGTACCGCAACCCACATCGAGCAGTCGCACCCCCGCAAGGCTCTCCTCCAACAGATACTCGGTCATCATCGCCGTCGTAGGGTGGTGTCCCGTGCCAAACGACATTCGTGGCGATATCAAAACTTCGAACTCGGCACTCGGCAACGCATCGTGGAACGGAGTACGGATACGCACCCGCCCCTCGGCAATATCGCACGGCGGATAGGAGCTCTCCCACGCACTATTCCAATTCTGGTCGGCAACGCTGCTCCGCTGCCCTGCTGTGGCACCATAACTCTCGAAAATCGAAGCCAAAGCCGCCGCTGTCGCATCGAAAACCTCTGCCGATGCGTAGGCAGTAAGCTCGATGCCATCGGCCGTAGCAGCAATCTCGAATGAAAAGTCGCCAACATCGCCCATCTCCGCCATAACTATCTCGGCAAGCGACTCATCTGCAACCAAAATTTTTTGTTCTACGAACTCCATATTATGTTAAAAATTTGTATCTTCGCTCACAAATATAGCGATAAAATGGCAAAACATCACGAAAAGTGGAAGAAAACTATCCGCAGCTACATCACCTACATCCGTTTGGAGAAGCACCTCTCCGAGAATAGTGTGGCTGCCTATCTTCGCGATATCGAGGAGTTTGCCTCATTTATCCTACGGCAGTACGACGTTGTCCCCGCAGCGGTCGATGCTGCGATGGTCGAGCGATATATGCTCCACCTCTACGAGCGTGACCTCCGCTCGAAATCGATGCCTCAAATCGAGGGCGAGGCGGGCAACAACCGACGAGGCTATACGGCAAGCAGTCAGGCGAGGATGTTGAGCGGCGTAAAGAGTTTCTACAACTACCTGATAGTCAGCGACCAAGTCGAGTCGTCGCCAGCCGAATTTGTCACTCCGCCCAAGCAGAGCCGACACCTGCCCGACACACTCTCGCCCGAGGAGATTGACCGCCTCATAAACTGCTTCGACTTGCAGACAGTCAAAGGTCGTCGCGACCGTGCCATTCTCGAACTGCTCTACTCGTGCGGACTGCGTGTTACGGAGCTTATCTCGCTGCGAATGGGCGACCTCTTCTTTGGCGAGGGGTATATCCGTGTGCGAGGCAAGGGCGACAAGGTGCGATTGGTACCCATAGGCTCCATCGCCCGCGAGAAGGTGATGATTTGGATAGATGACCGCCGCTCCATAAAGTGCTCACCATCGGAGGACCACCTCTTTTTGAGCAACCGCAAAAAACCTTTGAGCCGCATTATGGTCTTTCTCATCGTGCAGGAGGCGTGCAAGCTGTGCAATATCGACAAGAACATCAGCCCCCACACCTTCCGCCACTCGTTTGCCACCCATCTGCTCGCCGGTGGAGCAAGCATTCGCCAAGTGCAGGAGATGTTGGGTCACGAGTCGATAATCACCACCGAGATATACACCCACCTCGATGCTAAGCACCTACGCGACACCATCGAGAAGATTTCACTGTAACACCCCATAAGCCCACGATGAAGAACTACAAGGCCCGAGGTGTGGTACTCAACACCGTCAAATATGGCGAATCGTCGGTCATAGTCAATATGCTCACCGATGCGTATGGTCGCCAAAGTTATATAGTGCAAGGGTTGGGCTCCGCACGAGGTCGTTCGTCGAAGATGGCACACTTTCAGCCACTCTCGGCACTCACATTCGAGGGGTTGATATCGGCAAAATCGGAGTTGCACCGCCTGCGTGAAGTGCAGAGCGGCATTGTGCTCTCATCGCTGCGTTTCGATATCCGCAAATCGACCATCGCCCTATTTATGGCAGAGGTCGTATATCGGCTCGTGGGCGAGAGCGAACGCAACGACGAACTCTTCGACTTTGTCTGGGGGAGCATCGAGGCTCTCGACTCAATAGATGAGGGTGTGGCGAATTTTCATCTGTGGTTTTTGGCAAACATAAGCCACCACCTCGGCTTCGCACCCAATGCCGACTTCGAGGAGGGGATGATTTTCGATATGCGTGAGGGGCGTTTTACGCACGAGATTTTGCTCCATAGCGATACGATGTCGCAGCAACACTCCGCACTGCTCCATAGAGTGCTCACCGCCGATTTCGGGGAACTCGCTCGACTGCCACTCAACCGCAACGAACGCCGACAGATGCTCGCCGAGATGGTGAAATACTACACGCTGCACCTCGAATCGATATGCAACGTGAAATCTATCGCCATCTTGCAGGAGGTGTTTTAACCGACGGGATAGGGAGATTAGGGAATTTAAGGAGTTTAGGGAGAGCGGACAACGGCGAGAAAACACCTTAATAACCTTTAACAACCTTTTCGGCGATAGCCGCATCGGCAAAGCCGATGAACAGCAGCAAACCAAAAAGTGGGATAGCAAAAAGCCACCCCACTTAATTATAATAGGTTATTCAACCGCTACTTGCCGTTAAAGAAGTTCATCGTTCGCTCCAATCCAATCGAGGCAAACGACAGCACCGCCTCGCCAAAGAGTTTCAGTCGGTCGGGCATTGCTTTACGCTCGTCGGCGGTCCACTCGCCAAGCACATAATCGACCTGATGACCACGAGCGAAGTCGCCACCAATACCGAAACGCATACGCGCATAGGCTGTGGTTCCGATAAGTTCGGCAATATTTTTCAGTCCGTTGTGGCCACCATCGCTACCCTTGGTGCGGATACGCAACTCGCCAAACGGCAGAGCGATATCATCGACCACCACGAGGAGTTGCGAGGCATCGATTTTCAGAGCATCCAACCAATAACGAACCGCCTTACCCGAAAGGTTCATATAGGTCGATGGTTTGAGCAGCGTTATCGTGTGGCCACGGTGACGCAACTCGGCAATCGCTCCGTAGCGTGAGGCTACAAAAGAGGTGTTGGACGACTCGGCAAGAGCGTCCAACACCTTGAATCCGATGTTGTGGCGGGTCTCGGCATACTCTGCACCGATATTACCCAAGCCGACAACAAGAAATTTCATCTTCTACGAAAAATTATTTTTCAGCCGCAGCACCACGCGAAGCACGTGTTACACGCACTGCACATACAGCCTGTGTTGCAGGCGAAACGAACTGCAAGCCCTCGTATTGGAGGTCGCCTACGAAGATGGTCTGACCAACCTTCAAAGGAGTTACGTCAACAACCAACTCGTCTGGGAGGTTCTCAACCATACCCTTAACAACCAACTTACGAGCCGACAAAGCCAACTTACCACCAATCTTAACACCCTCGGCGTTACCTGTCAAACGTACAGGAACCGAAATCGATACAGGCTTACCCTCCTGAACACGGTAGAAGTCGATGTGGAGAATCTGCTCGCGTACTGGGTGGAACTGAACCTCACGCAAAACGGCCTTCTCAACCTTGCCATCCAACTCAATCTCAACGATGTACGAGTTAGGAGTGTAGATGAGCTGTTTGAGCGACTTTACATCAACTGCGAAAGCGACGTTCTCGCCACCACCATAGATTACGCAAGGTACCAAACCCTCGCGACGGAATGCCTTTGCTGCCTTCTTACCATACTCGGCACGAGCAGCGGCCTTGATAGAGATAGTTTTCATTTTTTGTTTTGTTTTTTTGTGTTATTGTTACCTACGGCGGCACTCAATCTGCACACTTCATCCAAACTCAACCCTATTTTGGCAAACCACACCTTCGGAAAAATTACCTTTGTGCTGCGCCCGAGGGCCCGGTTGCGACGGGGTGCAAATCCCATAACCGCCTGAATCGGGGGCAAATGTCGTAAAAAAAAACGAATTTACAAAATTTTGTTGTTGCAAAGTGGTCACCAAACCTCGCACACCTACTGCTTCGACGAGAGCTTTGCCGAGAGCTCTGCTGCACGCACCAACGCCTTGTCGATGTGGTCGAGTACATTCTCGCTACCAACCTTCGCCACGATACCGGCACGCTCGATGGCGTGATATACCTGCTCGTTTACGCCCGACAGAATTATGCTGCGATTCTCTTCGAGCGAGGCGTTGATAAATATTTCGAGGTTGTGCAGACCCGTAGCATCGATAAACGACACCTTACGCATACGCACAATGCGAATCTCCGCCTTGGTACGCATACGGGCCATCTCCTCAAACTTGGTAGCCACACCGAAGAAGAATGGGCCGTCAATCTCGTAAACCTCCGTACCCTCCGGAATTGCAAGACACTCATCCATAGCCTCGCCATCGTGGTGTACCTGCATCTGGTCGCGGACAACCGAGATATTGGTGTTCTCCATAATGCGTCGCAAGAAGAGTACGATAGCCATCACCAGACCCACCTCGATTGCTATTGTGAGGTCGAAAATCACGGTCAGCAAGAGCGTAGCAAATAGCACTGCAATATCGGAACGCGATTGGTGGCACATCGAACGAATCGTACGCCATCCGCTCATATTGTACGACACCATAATCAGCACACCTGCCAGACACGGCATCGGGATAGCACCTACCAAACCACCCAACAAGAGCAACACGAGCAGCAGCACCGCCGTATGGACAATACCCGCTACGGGGGTCTTACCGCCATTGTTGATATTTGCCATCGTGCGGGCGATAGCTCCCGTTGCAGGGATACCGCCGAAGAATGGCACTACGATGTTGGCGATACCCTGACCGATAAGTTCGGTATTGGAGCTGTGGCGGTCGCCAATCACACCATCGGCAACCATAGCCGAGAGCAGCGACTCGATGGCTCCGAGCATAGCAATCGTAAATGCCACAGGGAGCAGCGACTGCACGGTCGAGAAGAATGTCTCGCCCTCGCCGAGAGCAATCTGCGGAAGCTGCAACGATGGCAAACCCGAAGGGAGTTGGTACAAATCGCCGATAGTCTTTACCGAGTCGGTCACGCCGAAGTATTTGAGTGCCCAGCAGATTGCGGTCATCACGACAATCGCAAACAACGATCCCGGAATCTTCTTCGAGAGGCGTGGCGTATAGACGATTATCAAAATCGAGAGCAGACCTATGGCAAACGACCACCAATTTATGCTGCCGATATTCTGGAAGTAGCATATCCACTTGTCGATGAAGTTTGCCGGCACATTCTCGATACCCAAACCGAAGAGGTCGTTCATC
>JAZRCC010000249.1:0-3812 GCA_045635405.1 Alistipes sp. | reverse complement strand
CCGCCAATGCAACGCTATGTTGATTTATCGCCATAGGTTTCGGCGTGAGGCAGACTACGGCAGCACCTTCGGTTGCGGCACGCTCTACAACCGCTACCATACGACGACGACACTCTGTGGCAAGGTTATCGACATCGTTGATACACAGCATATACATACGTCCACGGACATTCAGCAGCGAATCGGTAACGTCGCGTTCGTGGTCGGCAACGTGAAACTCCAAAATCATCGGGCTGACACTATCGACCGTCTCGGCATCGACTCTGGTCTCGACCCACTCCCAACGCTCGGCATTGTGCCAAGCACGGTCGTTGAGCGAAAACTCACGCAGACGTCCCGTACGGCGATTGCGATAGACCAACACGATTTCGCTCTCGGCTTTGGCATTTCGAGCCTCCTCCATAGCCTCGGCTATATTCACACCCTTGCGATATGGCAGCATATCTATCAGCGGCAAATGGCGATAGCACAATGTGCCGATAGACATACTCAACACAAAAAACAAGACCGCAAGCAGAAGTTCCAACCTCGAAAACATAAAGACCTTATCGGGTCTATAACGCCACCATATACAGAGTGCCATTGGTAGCAAGATGAGATTTTTCGCAAAAGTCTGCCACGGCGAGAGTTTGATAAACTCACCAAAGCAACCGCAATCCTCAACCGGAATAAACGTCGCACTCAAAAAGGTGAGCACCGTAAAGAACGTCATCGAGATGAGGGCGAAAATCGAGACCAGACGTATGCGAACTTTGAACAAGAGCATACATCCCATCATAAACTCGGCACCACACAACCATATCGAGAATGGCATCACCAGATGGTCGTAATCGTTAAATCCATACGCTGCCAAATAGTTGCCGATGTTGAGTGCCGTACCCCACGGGTCAATCGCCTTGACAAAACCCGACACAATAAATGTCACCGCAAAGAGCGTACGACAAATGTGGCACAGCAACCTAAACCAGCGTCTATTTCTCAACGTAGAGCCCATCTTCGCTACTTAATCTCTGCCAACAACGGAGCAACCACCTGCTCGATTCGTTCAAAAATGGTAGCAGGCGAAGCCATCGAACCATCCTCACCGCTACAATCTATAACACGCAATGCCGCATCCTCTTTCGCTGCATCGAGATAGACCCGGCGTACCATCTGCTGCAAGTCGAGCGACGACTCGTGGATATCGCTACCACCATTCAGATAGGCACGGTCATCGCCACTGCGGGCAGCGGTCAAAGCATTGACCGTATGGGCAAACGGCACATCCAAAAAGAGCGATACGTCGGGGCGAGGTATTGCAAAATATTCGTACTCGGTCGTCAAAATCCACTCTTTCAGGCGATGGCGACCCTCTGCATCGGCAATCTTGGCACATTGATAACCGATATTCGAATAGACGTAGCGATCCACGATAACGACCTTGCCATCGCTCTGCCAATCACGAATCTGCTTCGCCATATCGGCACGGTCACCCGCAAACAGCAGTGCTACAATATATGGGTCAACACTCTCTATGCTACCGAGTTCGCCTCGCAGAAAACGGGCGATAAGTTCGCCATACACAGGTGCATCAAAACGTGGAAAATGGACATACTCACTCTCTATGCCGTGCGAAGAGAGCATCTCACGCAACAGTTTAATCTGCGTCGATTTGCCTGCACCATCCAAACCTTCAAGAACTATAAACATATCCTCTTATCTATTTAAGTCGTTTCCAAAAAAAAGTCGCTATCGTCGCAACATCTTCGCTGCACGTTGCACTGCTGCTGCCAGAGCATCGATATCCTCCTCCGTAGTATATACGCCCATTGATGCACGGCACATACCCGTAACCCCAAAGTGCGATACGGTCGGCTCGGCACAATGGTGTCCTGTTCGCACGGCAACGCCCTGTCTATCGAGCAATACACCTAAATCGTAGTGGTTGCACCCATCGACGTTGAATGCTATAATCGGAGCCTTACATTGCTGCGTGCCATACAACTGCACACCATCGATTGCAATCAGAGCCTGATTTGCCCGCTCCATCAACTTGGCGTGGTATTGGCGAATCTCCGCCATAGGCAGCGATGTAACATAATCGAGAGCCTTTGCCAAAGCCACTGCTCCCACATAGTTTTGGGTGCCGGCTTCAAATTTCAGCGGCAGAGGTGCATAGGTTGTTCGCTCGAACGTAACCTTCGCGACCATATCGCCACCACCCATAAACGGAGGCATCGACTCCAACAATGCCCGCTTGCCATACAAGACGCCTATGCCCGTAGGCCCATAAATCTTATGTCCCGAAAAGGCGTAAAAATCGCAATCCATAGCCACGACATCTACGCTCTCGTGGACTACGCCCTGGCAACCATCGACCACGACAACCGCACCAACGCGATGTGCCGCCTCGATAATTCTGTTCAGGTTATTAACCGTACCGAGCACGTTCGACACCTGCGTAACGGCAACCAATCGAGTGCGTTCGTCGAGCAACGCATCCAACGCATCGAGCATAAGTTCGCCCCCTGCATCAAAAGGCAAAACTCGCAACGTCGCACCACTTCGCTCGGCAGCCATCTGCCACGGAACGATATTCGAGTGGTGCTCCATCTCGCTCACCACGATATTGTCGCCCGCACGCAGATTTGCATCGCACCAACTGCGGGCCACGAGATTTAATGCCATCGTAGCACCCGAGGTGAATATAATCTCCTCGTCGTACTTGGCACCGATATATTTGCGAACCGTCGAACGAGCCCCCTCGTAGAGTGCGGTCATCTCCTCCGCCAAATAGTGTACTCCACGATGAACATTCGAGTTGCTATGGGCATACACTCGCTCAATAGCATCGATAACAGACTGCGGCTTTTGCGACGTTGCAGCACTATCCAAGTAGTGCAGTTCTCGTCCATACACCTGCTGTGACAATATCGGGAAATCGTCCTTTATACTCTTTACGTCGAACATAATCGCTCCGTTATAATCTCCCCAATCGTTTGGATACCTCCTCCTCTATCAATATACGTACTGCATCGAAGTCGCAACGCTCGATTACATCGTTGACAAAGCCCTCGACCTGCAATCGTCGAGCTGCCGCCTCGCTCAAACCACGCTGACGCATATAGAATAGAGCCTCTTCGTCGCTCTTGCCCACCGTAGCACCGTGTGAGCAACGCACATCGTCGGCATAAATCTCCAACTGCGGCATAGCATTTATGTGCGACTGTCCCAACTCTATATTTTTGCACTGCTGTTCGGAATCGGTCTGTTGTGCATCCTGTGCAACATAGACCATACCTCGGAACTCGCCCGTCGCTCTATCGGCTGCTACACCCTTGACAAGCGAACGGCTCTTGCACTGCGGCGAGAGGTGTCGCATATTGATATCTACACAGCAGTGTTCGCTACCCATTGCCATAAAGAGTGCATCGACCTCGCTCTCGATATGTTCGCCAGCAAGTTCGACCTTCGTGGCCGATGAAGCACCCTCCAAGACAACCTTTACCAACTTCAATCGGCTATCGGCCTCCTGATGAATTGTCGATTGAGAGAGTACATTCGACAGATAGAGTTCAACAAGCGAAAGCGAAGCATCACGTCCAACGACAAACTCGGCTCCCGACTGCGTAGGCTCCGTATATACCACAACTATGCGTGCCGAGTGATTGTCGGCAACACTACACTTTACATTATGCGGATTGTGGAGCAGTCGCAACGCCGAATCATCCTCCAAAAGAATTTCGCGTTGGCTCAACCTCTGCACCGCACCCGTTGATATCAACTCCTCGATAGTCATACCTACTCCTTGTGGTCGTTAATAAGCCAATCGT
>JAZRCC010000248.1:0-4095 GCA_045635405.1 Alistipes sp. | reverse complement strand
GCTCCGACTCGCTCCGACAGATTGAGGTCGAGCACCACACCCGCTTTGCCTATCCGTTTGGTACGTTTATCCTGACACTGATTGGTGTGTCGCTCTCGTCGCGTAAGGTGCGTGGCGGAACAGGTGCACACCTCGGTATCGGTATCGCACTCTGCTTCTCGTATATTATGCTGACCCGAGTCTTTGAGGAGTTTGCCAAAGGTGGCTCCATACCCGTTGCATTGGCGGTGTGGTTGCCTAACGTACTCTTCCTGATTGTCGGAATTTACCTCTATCGCAAAGCACCGAAATAGTATGATAACACTCGATAATGTAGTAGCAAAAGTTCGCAACGACGAACGCATCGACGCTGCCGAGGCATTGAGGCTGTGGCAAGAGGCACCGCTGTGGCTGTTGGCAGAGTTGGCTGTTGAGCGGAAACGTCGCAAGAGTGGCGATAAAGTCTTTTATAACCGCAACTTCCATATCGAGCCGTCGAACGTCTGCATCTTCGACTGCAAGTTCTGCTCCTATCGTCGTCAGCGTGGCGAGGAGGGTAGTTGGGACCACTCGATGGAGGAGATTTTGCAGGATGTCGAGAGCCGTCGCAATAGCGGGGCTACCGAGATACATATCGTCGGAGGAGTTCACCCCGACCGCGATATCTACTACTATGCCGATATGATTCGCTCTATCGCCCGCATAATGCCCGATATCTGCATCAAGGCATTTACGGCGGCGGAGTTGCACCATATGATTAGCAAGGCGGGTCTGTCGTTGGAGACGGGTCTGTCGTTGTTGAAAGAGGCGGGTATGGAGTCTATTCCGGGCGGAGGTGCCGAGATTTTCGACGAGGCATTGCGACGACGCATCTGCCCGAAAAAGTGTAGTGCCGACGAGTGGCTCTCGCTGCACGGTGCAGCTCACAGATTGGGTATCTCGTCGAATGCTACGATGTTGTATGGACACGTCGAGCAGTTGGAACACCGCATCGACCACCTCTTGCGTCTGCGTCATCAGCAAGATTTGACGGGCGGATTTAACGCATTTATTCCGTTGAAGTACCGCAGCCACCACAATGAGATGTCGGCTATTGGCGAATCCTCGGTAACGGATGACCTGCGTACGTTGGCGATGAGCCGCATCATTTTGGATAATATCCCCCACATCAAGGCCTATTGGGTGATGTATGGCAAGCAGGTGGCGGAGTTGGCTTTGGCTTTCGGTGCCGACGATGTCGATGGCACGATTGACGACTCGACCAAGATATACTCGATGGCGGGTGCTGCCGATTCGCGTCCGACGATTACGATTGACGAAATCGAACAGATGTGTCGCACGGCGGGATTTCGTGCCGTCGAACGCGATACGCACTACAACGAGATAAAACGATAAAAGATATGGCAAAGAAGCGAAGTACAACAAAACGTGGTACAACAAAGGTCGGAGGGTGGCTATCGCAACACTCAATCATCCGCCACGCACTGTGGATTGTCTGCTTTGTGGCGGGATTGCTGATTCTCTCGCATATTCTGCTTACAATCGGCACACGCCACGGCACACGTCAGAGCGTTCCGAATTTGGTGGGTCTGCATATCGACGATGCCGACTATTACGCCTCGTGTCGTGGTTTGGAGGTGGTGGTCAATGACTCGCTCTACGTTCGCAATGTAGCGGGCGGAACGGTGCTCGACCAACTTCCGCACAAGGATGTCTTTGTGAAGAAGGGGCGCAAGATTTATGTGACAATCAATGCCTCGGCTCAACGTCGAATGGCGGTACCTTATGTTGCCGAGCGTTCGTTGCGTCAGGCAAAGAGCATATTGGAGAGTGTCGGCTTCACAATCAAAGAGTTGGTCTATACGGAGGATATCGCCACAAACTACGTCTTGGCACAACACTACAATGGTGAGCAGATTCTGCCCGACTCGGCAGCCGTTATGGCAGAGCAGGGTAGCGGTATCACGCTTACGGTCGGTGTGAGTGCTGCCGAGAATATCACTGCTGTGCCGATGTTGCTGGGTCGTCACCTCTTCGAGGCGAAGAGCCGCTTGTGGGAGATGGGTCTGAATGTTGGCGAGGTTGTATTCGATAGCGATGTCACGCTGCAAAACCAGAGCGATGCCCGAGTATATCAACAATCCATAATGCAGGACTCGTTGGTCGGCTTTGGCACGAGGGTGTCGATGCGACTGACCCAATCGGCAGAGGCCGTTGAGAGTGCTGTTGCAGCCGAGAACGAGCGTATGGAGATGTTGCATCGTGCCAAGATTGCTGCCGACTCGTTGCGTGAGGTGCTGCGTTTGGACTCGCTCAACAGAGTTCGTCGCGAGGTGCATACCGCAGGGGGCAGCAGTGCCGAACAGGAGTTTTTCTAAATCGAGATTATGGAGTATCAAGAGGATATATTGGTCGATACGGAGGTCGATATCGACGAAGGAGCAATGCTCGACGACGATGACGATATTGTCGCCGCAGAGCCTCGCCGCTTTTTGGGCGACCATACACCCGACGAACACGGGTTGTACGAACACTTTGCGGTGACGGTCGATAAGGGTCAGTCGATGATGCGACTCGATAAGTATCTGTCGATGCATATGGAGAACTGCTCTCGCAATCGCATCCAGACCGCTATCGACGAGGGTAATGTCTTTGTGAACAACCGCCCGCAGAAGGCCTCCTACAAGATTAAGCCGTTCGACCAAATCTCGTTGCGTATGGCATACCCACGCTACGAGGTGGCACTTACGCCCGAGGATATTCCGATAGATATCCTCTACGAGGACGATGATGTGATTGTTGTAAACAAGGAGGCGGGAATGTGCGTCCATCCGGGACACGGTAACTTCTGTGGCACGTTGGTCAATGCCCTGACCTTCCATTTGCAGGATAACCCGATGTTCCAGCAGGGTAACGAACGTGCGGGCCTGGTGCATCGTATCGACAAGAATACATCGGGTATATTGGTTGTCGGCAAGAATGAGGTTGCCTGCAACAAGCTGTCACGCCAATTCTTCGAGCATACCACCCGCCGTCGCTATGTGGCGTTGGTTTGGGGCAATCTGGCGGATGACGAGGGTACGATTACGGGCAACATCGGTCGCAACCCACGCAATCGCGACCAGATGTATGTCTTTGCCGATGGCTCGGAGGGGAAGCACGCCGTGACGCACTACAAGGTACTGCGACGCTACGGCTATGTGACGTTGGTCGAGTGCCGACTCGAAACGGGACGTACACATCAGATTCGTGTCCATATGCAGTACATAGGCCATCCGTTGTTCAATGACGAGCGATATGGTGGCGATAAGATATTGAAGGGAACGACCTTCTCGAAG
Source organism: Alistipes sp. (assembly GCA_045635405.1). Classification (GTDB taxonomy): domain Bacteria; phylum Bacteroidota; class Bacteroidia; order Bacteroidales; family Rikenellaceae; genus Alistipes. Next base: position 778 of record JAZRCC010000248.1, on the reverse strand, counting down.
TATAAGCAGTTTATCGAGAACTGCTTCGAGATAATGCCTCGCCACGCGCTGCACGCTCGAATGTTGGGCTTTGTGCATCCGACAACAGGCGAGGAGATGACCTTCGAGTCGCCTATTCCGACCGATTTTGCAACGGTTATCGAGCGATGGGATAACTACTCGAAGGCACAACAGAGTGCCTACCACGACAAAATTTAACAGAGTTTATGGGATTTCTACCGACAACCGTTAAGGAGATGCAGGCGTTGGGTTGGGATTGTGCCGATATAATCCTCATCACGGGCGATGCCTACATCGACCACCCTGCATTTGGGGCGGCTGTCGTGTCGCGACTCTTCGAGGCGGAGGGTTATCGTGTGGCAATTGTGCCGCAACCCAATTGGCGTGACGACTTGCGAGATTTCCGCAAGTTGGGCGTGCCACGACTCTGCTTCTGTGTTACGGCGGGAGCGATGGACTCGATGGTCAATCACTATACGGCGAACATCCGCCTGCGTAGCGACGATGCCTATACGGCGGATGGCAAGGCGGGTTTCCGTCCCGACTATGCGACCATCACCTACACCAAGATACTCAAAGAGTTGTACCCTTCGGTGCCTGTTCTGATTGGCGGTATCGAGGCCTCGTTGCGACGTTTGACCCACTACGACTATTGGAGCGATGCGTTGCGTCCATCGATTTTGGTCGATAGCGGAGCCGATTTCCTGTTGTATGGAATGGGCGAACGCAATGTGCGAGAGGTTGCCCGAGCAATGCGTAACGGTTTTAATGCCAAGCG
>JAZRCC010000247.1:0-6479 GCA_045635405.1 Alistipes sp. | reverse complement strand
CCCGTACCGACAGCGATTATCGCCAACAGCACCTCCTTGGGGTTGACCTCTTGCTGTATGAAGAGTCCATTGACCACCTCGTTGAGCGTACCATCGCCACCAACGACTATTATGCGACGAAAACCTCGACGCACCGCCTCTACCGCAAGCTCCGTTGCGTGGTATTTATGCTCGGTAAATACCGCTTCGTGCAGCACCTCGTTATCGCGCAACAACTTCGCAATCTGGGGATAGTCCGCCAGACCGTGACCCATTCCTGCCGTCGGGTTGACAATCAAAAACCAATGTCTATCCGACGGAGCCTCCTGATACATCATAACCTACTTTTTCGAAGGAATTTGTTCGAGCGTATAGGTCAGGAAGTGGTAGAACTTCTCGACCGACGCAATCTCGACACGCTCATCAGGCGAGTGTGGCGACTGAATTGTCGGACCAAACGAAATCATATCCATTTCAGGATACTTTCCGCCGATAATACCGCACTCCAAGCCTGCGTGAATTGCCATTACGGCAGGCTCCGTACCGCCATAGAGCGACTTGTATATCTCCTTCATCGTATGCAGAATTGGCGACGACATATTAGGTTTCCAACCATCGTAATCACCCGACAATACAACCGTTGCACCTGCCAACTCGGCAACGCCCTTCAAAGCCTCACCCAGAGCAAGTTTCTCGGAATTTACCGAGCCACGCAACAGACACTGCGCCTTCACGAACTCGCCATCCGATACGACACGAGCCAAGTTCGACGAGGTCTCGACCAGGCCCTCCATCTCGACCGACATCTTCACCACGCCATTTGGCAAGCCGATTACCATCTTCGCCAAACGCATAGCCGACTCTACGGTCATCACGCTCTCGGGTTGAGCCGTAGGGATAGCCTGCAATGCGATTGAATCCTCGATATTTTGATACTCAGCAACGAGCAGACGTTCGAATGCAGCAACCTCCGCCTCGAACTTCTCGCAATCGGCCTCGGCAACCACAACCACCGCAACAGCCTCGCGAGGGATAGCATTGCGAAGACCTCCGCCATCAATCGAAGCCAATCGTACGTCGAGCGATGTGTGGTTGAGCAGACGGAACAACTCGCGGTTGGCATTTGCACGCTGGCAGATAATCTGAATACCCGAGTGGCCACCCTTCAAGCCCTTCAATTCGAGCGAGTAGGCCTTATAACCACTTGGCACAGGCTCCGTTGCATAAGGCAGCTGGATATTTGCATCCAAACCACCTGCACAACCAACATAGAGTTCGCCATAGGTCTCCGAGTCGAGATTTAACAAGATTTCACCCTGCAAAACGCCACTCTGCAAACCGAAAGCTCCATCCATACCGGTCTCTTCGGTTGCCGTAAAGAGTCCCTCGATAGGGCCGTGCTTCAACGACTCATCCTCCAATACGGCCAACGTTGCTGCAACACCGATACCGTTGTCGGCACCGAGTGTCGTACCATTTGCCGTAACCCACTCGCCATCGATATATGCCTCGATAGGGTCGGTCAGAAAGTCGAACTCCTTATCGTTATTCTTCTGTGGCACCATATCGAGATGGGCCTGCAATACCACTCCGCAACGCTCCTCCATTCCAGGGGTTGCTGCTTTGCGGATAACGATATTGTTGGCTGCATCGACCTCGTACGGAAGGTGGTGCTTCTCTGCAAAATCGATGATGTATTGACGAATCTTCTCCTCGTGGTGCGATGGGTGAGGAATCTGACAGATTGCCTCGAAATGTCTCCAAACCAATGCAGGTTTAAGTGCTGAAAAATCTTTGTTCATAATATCTTCGTTTTAAGTTTTTGATTATCTTTTTTAATAGTTCTACTCCTTGTCGTCGCGTTGTTCGGAGCGGCTGAACGCATCGACAATATGTTTTACGAGCGGGTGGCGGACAATATCGCTGCGGTCGAACTCGACAAAACCTATTCCGTCGATTCCTCGCACCGCATCCATCGCCCCGACCAGTCCACTATCGCTGCGACGTGGAAGATCGACCTGCGTTACGTCGCCCGTAACGATAAACTTCGCATTGCGACCCATACGGGTCAAGAACATCTTTATCTGCGAGCGGGTGGTATTTTGAGCCTCGTCCAAAATCACAAACGCATTGTCGAGTGTTCGGCCACGCATATATGCCAACGGTGCAATCTGCACGGTACCCTCCTCCATAAATTTTTGCAGTTTCAACGGTGGAATCATATCGTTCAGAGCATCATACAGCGGCTGCAAATAGGGTTCCAACTTCTCCTTCATATCGCCCGGCAGAAATCCCAACTTCTCGCCCGCCTCGACCGCCGGACGTGTCAATATGATGCGACGCACCTCCTTCTCACGCAAAGCACGCACCGCCAAAGCTATCGCCGTATAGGTCTTACCCGAACCCGCAGGGCCGATAGCAAATATCAAATCGTTCGCAGGATAGATATCGACCATTCGCTGCTGATTTCGGGTGCGAGCCTTAACCACCAAGCCATTGTTGCCATAGAGAATCGTACCGTGTTCCATAGGCTCGGCGAGTTGCACGACGGATGTTGCCGAAGCTGCGAAAGATTGCGACACGACCTCTTTCGATATATGCCCATAGCGATTGTAGTACTCTATAAGTTGATTGAATCGACGCTCGAATGGCTCGATATCGACTTTGCTGCCGATAACCTTCAACGTATTGCCACGAGCTACGATACGCAACTTCGGATGGAGCGATTTAATCTGCTCCAAATATGCGTTTTTGGCTCCATAGAGTTCGCGTACATCAACGCCATCTACCACAATTTCGCGTGCATCAACATCCACCATAACAATCGTTCTGCATTTTTTTAGAAAATATAACCCACTTTTAGCTGCACTGCCCGCATATTCATCTTGAAATCGATGCCCTGCATAGCTGCATCGTACGAGAGGAAGTTCTCGGTCGCATTGAATTGACCCGAAAATCGTGCATCGATATAGAGGTGCTTTACAATCAACACGCTCACTCCTATCGTATAGGATATGGTCGGATATATACGTCCGAACATCACCTTCTCGCCATTGCGGTCGCCGTACGACGGATTGTCCATAACCGTAAATACGGGGCCTGCATTTATGCGAAACGCCCCCAACTTCACCGATGCCAACACCGGAATTTGCAACGTATTGCACGCCACAGCCGATGTAAAATTCATCGCAGGGTCGTTGATATTGATTTTGAGGTGCGAAAACTCGATTTCGGGCTGTATGGCAAACATCCCGCCGATACGCAACGCCATATGCAAACCGAGCGAAAAACCCGTTTTGGAACTCAACTCGGCGGTCGATTCGCCCATATGAAACTTCGCAAACGGATGCTTTAAGCCAGCCGTAATGCCCCACTCCGTACGCAAGCCCGGTGCAGCCATAACACGACTATGGCTCGCTATGCCACACAAAGCGAAGCAGACTACGACAACAATCTTTGCAAACCTCTTCATATCAATCAAAAAAATAGTGCCTTCAAATATACTGATATTTTTACAAATATCCGACAAAATCGACGCTAATCTTTCCGAAAATTTTGTACTGCCAACGATTTACACTATCTTTGCAGTCAAGTTTAACGAACGAAGATTTAGAATTTTATGAGTTTAGTTGCGATAGTAGGTCGCCCAAATGTGGGAAAGAGTACCCTTTTCAACCGCTTGGTCGGACAACGTCAGGCGATTGTCGATGACACCGCAGGTACGACACGTGACCGCCATTACGGCAAAACCGATTGGAACGGCCGCGAATTTTCGATAATCGACACGGGCGGATATGCCGTAAATACGGACGATGTCTTCGAGGAGGAGATTCGCCGTCAGGTGCTGCTCGCCATCGAGGAGGCAGATGTCATCCTCTTCTTGGTCGAGGTGGGCACAGGTGTTACCGACCTCGATATGATGATGGCAGAGGTATTGCGTCGTGCAAAGAAACGCACCATCTTGGTCTGCAACAAGGTCGATAACTACGACCTCATCTACTCGTCGCACGAGTTCTATGCACTCGGTCTGGGCGATCCGTTCTGCATCAGCTCGATGTCGGGTAGCGGTACGGGCGATTTGATGGACGAAATCCTACGCCTCCTGCCCGAAGATTGCAGTGCCGAGGAGTTGGAAGATTTGCCACGCATCACAATCGTAGGTCGTCCGAATGTCGGCAAGTCGTCGATGACCAACGCTCTGTTGGGCGAGGAGCGAAATATCGTCACCAATATCGCAGGCACAACCCGCGACTCGATACACACCCGCTACAACAAGTACGATATGGACTTCTATCTGGTCGATACTGCCGGTATGCGTAAGAAGGGCAAGGCGATGGAGGATTTGGAGTTCTACTCCGTGATGCGTTCCATCCGTGCTATCGAGGCTTCGGACGTATGTATTTTGATGCTCGATGCACAGCAGGGTTTGGAGTCGCAAGATTTGAATATCCACAACCTCATTGTCCGCAACCGCAAGGGGTGTGTCATCGTGGTGAACAAATGGGACCTTATCGAGAAGGGCAACAACACTATGAAGGAGTGGCGCGAGGCGTTGGAGAAGCGTTTGGCTCCGTTCAACGATATTCCGATTATCTTCACATCGGTCATCAACAAGCAGCGTATCTTGGAGGTGTTGCAGACCGCTATTCGTGTATGCAAGTCGCGTAGCCGTCGTATCCCGACATCCGAGTTCAACGACTTTATGCTGCCGATTATCGAGGAGACTCCACCACCTACGACCAAAGGCAAGTATATCCGCATCAAATACGCAATGCAGTTGCCTACGCCTACGCCGCAGTTTGTATTCTTCTGCAACCTGCCGCAGTATATCCGCGAGAACTATCGCCGATTCCTCGAAAATCATATCCGCCGTCAATGGGACTTTGCAGGAGTGCCATTGCAGATATATTTCCGACAGAAGTAGTCGTACGACACATAAAAGTTTTGAGTATTGGTGGCAGCAGTGTCACCAATACTTTTTTGGTGCTATTAGCCGGTAGGGTTGGATAGAGCCGAGCAAAAAAGGTGGGTATCATCCACTATGTAGTGATACCCACCTCTGTTATTTAGCCGATTTATAGGCTCTATTGTTGGGCACGAGGATCCTCGACATCGCTTCGGTAGCGTGCCTCCTCCACCACTCTCTTGTCAGCATCAAAAAGAGTTCCCGAATACTCAAAATAGACCTCTCTATTTTCCGAATAGGCACCTGTTGGTATCAAACCTCTAAAACCGAGGTTATTACCCGAACGGCTTGTCAGTTTTAACTCCGTAACAGCAAATTGTGCACCCGCCTCTTGCAACGCCTTATCGGCAAGGCGGATAATGCGTCGCTCGGCATCTGCCTCCTAATACAACGTACGATAAAAATATCGAGCATCATTTGACAAAAGGTCTGTATAGCATTTACGACAAGTTCCGTCAGGATAGAATAACAGAACTCAATTTTGTGCCATTCTCGAATACATAGATAAACCTATTTGATTAGGGTCATAAGCCCAATGTAGCGTGCCGTCAATATACTCCTTTTTATCTTGGAGGAGAATACCTCCATCAACCGCCTCCTCTATAAGGGTGTTAAATGTGTCAATTGATGGTGCTTTCTCGCAACTCGAAAGAAGAGTGGCAAATATTGCCGAAAATAGAATTAAAAAAGTCTTTTTCATAGCACACAGGTTTTTAGTTAAACTTTCTTCACGGAAAAGGCTTTCCCAAACGAATATATGAATAATATTTCGAAATTGCATTTTTTTGGGGCAAAATGTCAAAAACAACGGGGCTGTTCAACATTGGTTGGACAGCCCCGTTATCTCACTCTAATACTCTATCAAGCCACTATTTAACGCCCAACTTTGAGAGAATCTCCTGTGGAACGACCTTCTTGTTTACGAGAATAGACATAGTCTTATACTCGACAAACGGACGCGAGAAGTAATAATATCCCTTATATGGCGACGCTGTACCCCACGAGTTCTTTACACGATAGAACGGATTGCCCTTTTGGTCGGTAGCCGTACCCTCGATAACCATACCGTGGTCGTCGGTCGTAAGGTAGTTGTCGAAAGCCTCCTGACGCATTGCCTGGGTAATCTTCTTCTCCTGAACAGGTTTGTCGAAGCGGTAGAGTGCCGCCTGACGCTCCTTCTCCGAGAGTGCACCCCAACGCTCTGCATCGGTACCGCTCATATTCTCGACATTATCCTCGGGAATGATAGCAACAGCCAACTGACGGCTGAAACTCTTCTCCGAAACATCGGTTGCCCAGCCAATAGCGTGACCCTGCTCCAATGCTGCATCGATAGTTGCCATCATCTCCTCCATAGGCACATTATATACCGGAGCCCACAACCAATTGTCGGGTACCTCGATTACAAACTGTTCATAGAATGGGTGGTGTGTGAATGACGACAACGAAACGAAGTCGCTCATACGCACAGGCAACGACTCGGCAAACGACTTTGGAGTGTACTCCTTGCCCTTGTAAGTGAACTTCTCGGGCA
>JAZRCC010000246.1:0-3790 GCA_045635405.1 Alistipes sp. | reverse complement strand
GTGTGGAAGCGTATCAAAATCGAGGATGAGGATACGATTGTGCCAAGCAAACCACTCGCCGAAGAGAGCGGCGAAACGGGCGATGACAAGGGTGACGATGCTGACAAAGAGAGCGAGATTGACGATGACGATACGGGCTACTATAAGGCACTCTACTACACGGTGGAGTACGCTCCCGATATGGCAGAGTTTAAGTTGAACTACGTGCAGCCTCACTCCGGCGAATTGAACGATCCATATAAGGGCAAGAGTATCTATGCCGATATGACCAAGGTCGATGAGGAGATTAACCGCATCCTGATGGAACGCTTTGGCGACAAGGTGTTGGCAGCCGACGATAAGGCCGCAAAGGAGGTTGGTCTGAATAACTCGGCTTCGATTTGGTATGTTGGCCGATTCCTCGATGGCTTTATTTTTGACACGAATATCAAGGAGTTACGCAAATATGTATTCGACGATTCGACCGCAACCGAAGCTCTGATATATTCGCCATCGGTCGATAAGGATGACTATATCAACGCTTGGTATCACTGTATTCAGAAACTTCGCTATGGCCGTTGGGGTGTAATCGTTACAGCATCGGGCTATGCTTATGGTGCAGAGGGTAAGGTTGGCTCGACAAGTAGCTCGACAACATCGTATAACTACTACGACTACTCGATGTACTACAACTACACCAACTCCTACTACTATTCGGACTACTACTCATATCCGATGAACTATACGCCATCATATACGGTCGATACCGAGGTCGATGACACTATATCAACCGAGATTTTGCCATACACTCCGTTGGTGTTCTACGTATTTGTTGAGCCAACAGAGTAGCGACGACGCTCGCATAAAATAGTAGCGGCAGAGGTCAAAACTCTGCCGCTACTGTTTTTTTATTTACCGAGTACCAGCTCCGTAAGTTCGTCGAAGGAGTCTATGGTCGCGTGACACCCCGCCTCGCGAAGTTTGTCGGCAGAGTGTGCTCCATAGGTGACACCCACCGCACGACACTTTGCTGCAACCGCCATCCCGATATCGTAGGTCGAATCGCCAACTACAAGCGTCGCATCGGGTGTAGCGTTGCATCGACGCATAATCTCAATGGCGATGTCGGGTGCAGGCTTTACTTGCTCTACGTCATCGACACAGACAATCTCGTCGATGTACCTATCCAGCCCAAGAGTTTTGGCGTAGTATTGCAGAGCCATCTGCACGTTGTTCGAGCCAATGGTCAATCGGATACCCGCCTCTTTGAGTCGGGCGAGTGTCTCGATAACGTGGTCGAACAGTTGCACAAGGTCTATTCCCTCGCTGCGATAGACCTCCTCGTAGCGTTGGCATAGGCGTTCGATGGTTGCCGCATCATCGCTCTTCACAAATAACTCGATAAATTTTTGCAACGGCAGACCCATATTTGTTGCAATTGCAGCAGGGTCGGCTTCAACTCCAACCTCTCGAAATATCTTTATCGCAGAGTGCTGTATGCAGGGAGTCGTGTTGGCTATCGTGCCGTCAAAATCGAAGATTATGCATCTAATTTTACTCATCCGAGGTTACTGCGTTATGTTTACCAACTGCTCGCGGTATGCATCCAATATTCGCGATTTCGAGATGAAACCCAAGTAGCGATTGTTCCTATCCACAACCGGCAACATCCAAGTATGGTTCTGCTTGAATCGTGGCAAAACCTCCTGAATTTGCTCTTTCTCCAAGATTTTGTCGGGTGGTTGAATCATATAGTGACGGATTGGAATACCTCGTTTTTCGGGTTTGAACATATCCTCGCGTAGGTCGTCCAACTGTATTATGCCGAGCAGATGGCCGAAGTTGTCGATTACGGGGAAGATATTTCGACGCGAGGTGGATATGATGCTGACAATGTCGTCGAGTACCATATTCTCACGCAGACGTATAAAGTCGGTCTCCATCAACTCGTCCAGTCGCAAGAATACTAACACCGACTTATCCTTGTCGTGCGTCAGCAACTCGCCTCGCTCTGCCAATCGCTTCGTGTATATCGAATCGGGGTCGAGATAGTATCCCATAGCAAACGCAATGCAGGCAACAATCATCAGCGGGATGAAGAGTGCATAGCCGTTCGAGAGCTCGGCAATAAGGAATATCGATGTCAGCGGTGCATTCATTACGCCCGCCATTACGCCCGCCATACCGACCAACGTAAATGTTGCAATGGAGATATCCAAATCGAAACATAAGTTGCAGAAGAGGGCCATCGCTGCACCCGTAAATGCTCCGACAAAGAGCGAAGGTGCAAATGTTCCACCGACACCGCCTGCCGCATTTGTGGTTGCCATCGCCACCACCTTGAACATCATTACGGCCAAGACGTATATCAGCACAACCCAATCGATATCCTTGAAGGCGTAGAAGAGTGAGTTCTCGAAGATGGTCTGTTTGTCGCCGTGCATAAGCGATACAAACGCTTCGTAACCCTCGCCATAGAGTGGGGGAAATACGAAAATCAATACGCCCAATACCACGCCGGCAATACCCCAACGCTTATATTGGTTTGATATGCCGCCAACGAGCTTTGCTATGAGGTGGTTTGTTCGTGTGAAGTAGAACGACATCAGACCGCAAAGCAGACCCAATATGATGAACAACGGTATCTGGGCAATTTGGAACGAATCGGCCGCTGTGAGCGACACCGAGATAATCGGGTCGAAGCCTCGCAAGACAATCGCTACGGTTGTGGCAGTTACCGACGATATGAGCAGCGGAATAACCGACGAAGCGGTGATATCGAGCATCAAAATCTCCAATACGAATACCACACCCGTAATCGGAGCTTTGAATATCGATGCCAATGCCGCACCGGCACCACAGCACAACAACAGTGTGATATCGCGATAGTTGAGTTTTGCCAACTTTCCGACGTTCGAGCCTATGGCAGCACCCGTCAGCACAATCGGAGCCTCGGGACCCACCGAGCCACCAAATCCGATGGTTGTAGCACCTCCTACGACCGATGTCCAACAGTTGTGACCTGCTATGCGAGAGCCACGTCGCGACATAGCGTACAACACTCGTGTAACACCCTCGCTGATATTATCTTTGACGATATACTTTACAAAGAGCGTCGCCAGGATGATACCTATGACAGGATAGACGAGATAGAGTATGTGGAAGGTGTCGATATCGAACCAATTTACAAGGCAACTCTTTATAAGGTGCAACAGCAACTCGAACAGATAGGTGCCAAATCCGGCCAACAGACCTACAACGACAGCCAATATCGCAAGCATCTGACGCTCGCTCAACCGCTTTGTGAGGTTGGTAAACCAGCGGAAAATTCGCTCCCTGACAGCCGGCTTTATGTAATTCGATTCGTTAATCACCTCTGTTGATGCTATTGATGTGCAGCCTTATATCGAGCCGCTTGTTCGCTAATGAGTTCGCGATCCTCGAAGTAGTTGATACGCATTGCACCACGCACCTCGTTCAGAGTCTGGGCAGCGGTGCGACGAGCCTCCAACGAACCCTCCTCCAAGATGCGATATACCTCCGCGATGTTGCTCTCCCAATATGCACGACGTTCGCGAATTGGAGCGAGCATCTCGTTGAGAATTGCGATGAGCAACTTCTTGCACTTAACGTCGCCAAGACCGCCACGACGATAGTGAGCCTTCATCTCGTCGAGGTTTTTGTAGTCGGGCAGATACTTCTCGAAGTGCTCGTCACGACAGAACGCATCGAGATATGTGAATACGGCGTTACCCTCGACCTTACCCGGATCCTCGATGCGGAGGTGGTCAGGGTCGGTGTACATCGACAT
>JAZRCC010000245.1:0-1749 GCA_045635405.1 Alistipes sp. | reverse complement strand
TGTACCATATATCGCAAACTCGGTGCGTGGGATATCGAACTCTCGGCGTCGAGCGATACGAGTATTCGCGAAATTCTTCAATATCAGAAAAACGAGGTCAATCAGGAGTTCTGCCGCTTTGTCTGTCGCAACTATGCCGATTGGATAAACCGCCGTGACGACGATACGCCCGTGATGTCGCATACGTTGATGCGAAGTCGCATATTGCCGATTGTCGATACCTCGCCAAAGACCACGCTGCTGTTGATAGATAACTTCCGCTACGACCAGTGGCGTACAATCAGCGGAATGTTGCGGGGCCACTTCGATGTCGAAACCGACGATACCTACTGCTCGATTTTGCCTACCGCCACGCAGTATGCACGAAATGCTGTCTTTGCGGGTCTTATGCCGCTGGCGATAGATAAGCTTATGCCCCAAAAGTGGCTCAACGACAACGAGGAGGGTGGCAAAAATCAGTACGAGGAGGAGTTCCTGCGTCGTCAACTTGCACAGGCGGGCAAGAGTTATAAGATGACTTTCGACAAATTGGTACGTCCCGAATCGGGTCGCAAACTCGTCGAGAATATGCGTCGCATCTACGATGCCGACTTCTCGGTCATTGTCTATAACTTCCTCGATATCTTGTCGCACGCCCGCACCGAGACCGAAATCATCCGCCAACTCACCGAGGATGACGCTTCGTTCCGTTCGCTGACTCGTTCGTGGTTCGAGCACTCGGAGTTGTTTACGATGTTGAAATTGTTGGCAGAACACGGCCATACCGTGATAATTACCTCCGACCACGGTACTGTGCGTGTCGATAATCCGGTCCGTGTTCAGGGCGACCGCGAAACCTCTGCTAATTTGCGATATAAGACAGGCCGCAATTTGGCGTATAACTCTCGCGATGTCTTTGAAATTACACGCCCCGAGGAGGTGCAACTACCATCGTCAAACCTCACGTCGAGCTATATTTTTGCCTATAACCACGACTTTTTGGTCTATAACAACGATGCCAATCGACATATCCGCTACTATCGCGATACGTTCCAGCACGGCGGAATATCGATGGAGGAGATGATTGTGCCATATATCGTGTTGCAACCAAAACGATAGCGTCGCTCTATGCGAGATGGTGTGTTTCGCAGTAGTACGTAGATAATAATTTTGCCGATTATCAAATGCTTGCTATCTTTGCAAGGTCAATGATAGATATTTATGAAGGATATTACGATAGATTCGCTCGACGATTTGGCAACCGTTGCTCGCCAAGTTATCGATTCGCTTGATGGACGTAACGTCGTGGCATTTTGTGGTGCAATGGGTGCGGGAAAGACCACGCTCATCAGTGCCATAATGGAGGAGTTGGGCTCTGCCGATACGGTAACAAGCCCTACGTTTGCCCTTGTCAATCAATACTATACAGCGGAGCGAAAGGCCGTATATCACTTCGACTTCTACCGCATCAACACCATCTCCGAGGCGTTCGATATGGGCTATGAGGAGTACTTCTACTCAGGCGACCTATGCCTTGTCGAGTGGCCCGAAAAGGTCGAGCAGCTTCTACCAGAGGATACAATGGTTGTAAAAATCGAAATCCTTGACGAAAAATCTCGCCGCTTTTTGATTGACTAACGAAAGTTTGCATATCGTTTGATAAAGGGTCGGTAGTGCCGACCCTTTATCAGCTATTGGCCTTTGGCCATTGGCTCGGCTGCGCCGACCCTTCCTCCTCGCAGTTCGGCATAGTCTGCAAGCAGCCTCTGC
>JAZRCC010000244.1:0-5275 GCA_045635405.1 Alistipes sp. | reverse complement strand
AAAACAGTCGTTTATCGCACGATTCTACCTCAACGATAAGGGCTATCTTGCCGATACGGTCGATATGCGTAGCGTAAATGCACAGATTCGTTGCAACCAGATTATCGCTTGCGGTTTGGAGTACTGTATGCTGGATGAGTCGCAGATTGTGAATGTTCTGCTTACGGTACGTCAGCACCTGCTTACTCCTCACGGCTTACGTTCGTTGTCGCCGGAGGATCCAACTTTCGAGGCTACCTACAAGGAGAATCCTATCGAGCAGGAGGCAGCAAGTAAGAATGGTGCAGTGTGGGTATGGCCTATGATGTTCTACTACGAGAGTATGTTCAAGTTGGAGGGCGAGCGTTTCTTGGCAAAGGGCGAGGAGATGTTCGAGACCTACGACGACTATATTCAGACATACTGCATCGGCTCGATTGCCGAGTACTACGATGCAAACCCTCCGTTTGCACCTCGTGGAGCCTTCTCGCAGGCGTGGAGTGTAGCGGCACTGCTCTATATCAGACAGTTGCTCGATTCGAAGATGCAGCCAAAGCGTAAGGCGTGCAAGCGAACTGCGACTGCAAAGTGTAAAGATGTTAAAAAGACAAAAAAGTAGAGAAATATGAGGGTATTAATGTTTGGATGGGAGTTTCCACCCCATATCGCCGGAGGTTTGGGAACAGCCTGCTACGGAATGACGCGAGGCTTGGCCCGCAACGGCGTAGATGTAACATTTGTGATGCCTCACGCATCGGGTGACGAGGACCAGCGTTTTGTCGATGTCGTTAATGCAAGCGACGTGGAGACGGTCTTTGGTAAGGTGTCGAACGATTCGGCAGATATTATCGAGAAGATGTCGTTCATACATATCGACTCTAACCTTGTGCCATATCTCTCGCCAGAGGATTACGAGACCTATCACGACGAGTTTGTAAAGACGGGAGAGCGTCGTTGGGAGACCTCCGATATTTGGAGCCAACGCTATACGTTCTCGGGTAAATATGGAGCAAATCTGTTGGAGGAGGTTGCCCGCTATGCCATTGTTGCTGCACAGGTTGCACGCGATATGGAGGGTCAGTTCGATGTTATCCACGCTCACGATTGGCTCACATATTTTGCGGGTATTGCCGCAAAACGTGTGTCGGGTAAGCCGTTGGTTGTGCATATGCACGCAACAGAGTTTGACCGTTCGGGCGAGAATATCAATACGCAGACTTACGCTATCGAGCGAGCAGGTATGCACGCCGCCGACCGTGTGATTGCAGTGTCGAACCTCACGCGTAATATTATCATCAATCGCTATGGTGTGCCTGCCGACAGAGTTGTTGCGGTGCATAACGCAGTGCGTTTTACGAGCAAGGATGCGGCACTTCCGGAGCGTGGTGTTGAGGATAAGGTCGTGACCTTCCTCGGCCGTATTACCTTTCAAAAGGGTCCCGACTACTTTGTCGAGGCGGCTGCCAAAGTGTTGAAGCGTTGTCCGAATGTGCGTTTTGTGATGGCTGGCTCGGGCGATATGATGAACCACGTTATTCGTCGTGTGGCTCGTCTTGGTATTGCCGACCGCTTCCACTTTACGGGCTTCTTGCGTGGCGACGATGTGAATAAGATGTTCCAACTGTCCGACGTATTCGTTATGCCGTCGGTATCGGAGCCTTTTGGTATCGCACCGTTGGAGGCTATGCGTGAGAATGTGCCTGTAATTATCTCGAAGCAGAGTGGTGTGGCAGAGGTGTTGGACTACGCTGTGAAGGTTGATTATTGGGATGTGGATGCTATGGCAGATGCAATATATGGTCTTGTAACCTATCCTGCACTCTCGAAGATGTTCTCCGAGAAGGGTCTCGAAGAGGTTACCAGCCTGAAATGGAACGATGCTGCGGCTAAAATCAAACGTGTTTACGAGGATGCCATTGCGTCGGTTAAATAGAGTCAGAAATAACAAAAAACAGATAATATGAAGACAGTTAGTTTATATTTTCAGGTACACCAACCTTGGAGATTAAAGACCTATCGTTTCTTTAACATAGGCAAAGACCACAACTATCTCGACGACTTGACCAACCGTGCTATTATGCAGAAGATTGCTCGTGAGTGCTATCTTCCGATGAATGCACTGCTGCTCGGTTTGCTCAAAGAGAACAAGGGTGCATTCCGTATCTCGTTCTCGCTTACGGGTACTGTTGTCGAGCAGTTTAAGCTCTATGCACCGGAGGTTTTGGATTCGTTCCGTGCTTTGGTTGATACGGGCTATGTAGAGTTGTTGGGCGAGACCTATTCGCACTCGTTGGCAGCCGTGTCGAGCAAGGAGGATTTCACCGAGCAGGTGAAGGCTCACACCGCAATGCTTAAACGCGAATTTGGTGTTAAGCCAAAGGCTTTCCGCAATACCGAGCTTATCTACTCCGACGAAATCGGTGCTATGGTAGGTGAGTTGGGCTTTAAGACGATGTTGGCAGAGGGTGCAAAGCATATCCTCGGCTGGAAGTCGCCAAACTTCGTGTATGCAGGTGCTGCCGACCAGAGCTTGCGTCTGTTGCTGCGTAACTACAAACTGTCGGACGATATTGCATTCCGCTTCTCGAATGAGGGTTGGGATGAGTATCCATTGACTGCCGATAAGTTTGCACAGTGGGTTGCCGAGTCGGATGGCGAGGTTGTAAATCTCTTTATGGACTACGAGACCTTCGGTGAGCACCAGAAGGCTTCGACCGGTATCTTCGACTTTATGCGTAACCTTCCAAAGGCAATTCTCAACCGTGGCGATTTGCAGTTTGCAACCGTTTCGGAGAGCAGTGCACAGCATCAGCCTGTATCGGTTATCCACTCGCCACACCTTATGTCGTGGGCTGACGAGGAGCGTGATATCACCGCTTGGTTGGGCAACGACCTCCAAAACGAGGCTTTCGCAAAACTCTATGCGTTGAAGGATAAGATTAAGGCGTTGAAGAGCGAGGATTTCAACTATGTTTGGAACTTTATGCAGACTTCGGACCACTTCTACTATATGGCAACAAAGTGGCTTTCGGATGGCGACGTGCACTCCTACTTTAACCCTTACGGCTCGTCGTACGAGGCGTTCATCAACTATATGAACGTATTGTCGGATTTCCAAATCGAAATCGACAAGGCTTTGGCAGCCAAAAAGACAAAGAAGTCGGCAAAGGCGTAACGTCTTGCGATTAAACGAAAATAGAGGGGTCGGATGTTGTCCGACCCCTCTGTTATATTATATATAAGGTGTGCTACTCTATGCGGCGAGCTCCATCCGAGATTACCACGTTGTAAATCTTTGGCTCAACGCCAAACGCCGTAGGGTATTCGCTCTTTACAGCAGCAACAAACTCATCATATAGTTCCTCTTTTACAAGGTTGATTGTGCAACCACCAAAGCCGCCTCCCATAATACGCGAGCCCGCAACACCGCACTTCTCGGCTAAACGCACCAAGAAGTCGAGCTCCTCGCAACTCACCTCATAGTCGTGCGACATTCCCCAATGGGTTGCATACATACGCTGACCTACGGTCTCGTAGTCGCCTCTGCCGAGGGCTTCGCAAACATCCAACACACGCTGTTTTTCGCCGATGACATACTTTGCACGCTTGTAGTCCTCCTCCGATATAGTAGCCTTTATCGCCTCCAAATCGGTAAATTCGGCATCACGCAGCGTCTCGATACCGAGGGCCTTTGCAACGCGTTCGCACGACTCACGACGACGGTTGTAGGGCGAATCGACCAACTCGTGCTTTACACACGAATTTACCAACAGCAGACGATATCCCTGTGGGTCGAATGGGAAGTATTCGAACTCCATCGAGCGACAATCCAAACGCATCAGACACCCCTTCTTGCCAAATACCGAGGCGAATTGGTCCATAATGCCACAATTGACGCCGACGTAGTGGTGCTCGGTCATCTGTCCAACTTTGGCGAGGGTGAATTTGTCGAGCCCACCATCGAAAATCTCGTTGAGTGCAAATGCGAATGTGCTCTCCAATGCTGCCGACGACGACATTCCTGCTCCGAGCGGCACATCGCCCGCAAATACGCAGTCGAAGCCCTGTACATCGACACCTCGCTCGATAAGTTCGCGGCATACACCATATATATACCTCGCCCAACCCTCCGCCGGAAGATTGTCGGCCGCAAGTGCGAATTGGCAACTTGCCGAGTAGTCGGCAGAGATAGCACGAACGCAATCCAGCCCGTTGGGGTTTATTGCTGCAACAATACCGCAATCTACGGCACCTGGAAATACGAAACCCCCGTTGTAGTCGGTGTGCTCGCCAATGAGGTTAATACGACCCGGCGAGGCGTAGAGTTTGTAGGTGGGGCCAAATTTCTCGGTAAAGAGTTGTTTGATAAGTTGAGAATCCATCTTATAATTTTTTTAGGTTTTGCGAAATTTATTTAGGCTAAACAAATATACAACATTTTGTAACGATATCCGAGGGTTCTGCCAATTTTTTATCTGCAAATCGAAAATTTTATCGCCGAAATTGGTTTCTCCGAAAAATTTTACTACCTTTGCCACGCATTGCCCAGATGGCGAAATGGTAGACGCGCTCGTTTCAGGTGCGAGTGTTGAGAGACGTGTAGGTTCGAGTCCTATTCTGGGCACAAGAGCGGTACTAACCCGTGAGGTTGGTGCCGCTCTTTTTGTGTTGCTATTGCTTATTGCATAGCCGATGATGGCTCTGCTATAATCGTTGCTTTTTCGGTGGGAATGGGAGTGGGGTAGCAACATTGAGCGAATCCTCAAATGTGCGACCAAATCTGTCGGTGGTGCGTATGCGAAGCTTCTGCACGGTCGAGTCAATCTTTACACGGAACAGGTGCAGACTCTGGTTGCGACCGAATGTCAGTTTGCGACCTCGGGCGTTACTCTGTCTTACAACTCTCGATGCAGCGAAGAATAGTGGGTCGTTTTGTGCAATGCGTGCGACTTTAAGCTCCTTGTCGCCTGCAAAGGCCTTGATGGAGGCACCATCCTCATCCTGCCAGAAGTTGAGGTAGATGTAGTTGTTGAACGACTTTGCACCATAGTTGATGACCTTTGAATCCTTCGAGCTGCATATCGCCTTTGCGTGTTCGTTGGTACGGTAGAATGTACCTACGCTACGCATATCGTATGCTCGGAAGGTGCGGTCGGGTGACTGTATGGAGCGGTATTGCCAATCGATTTTGCGACCATCGAATGTGAATATCTCTATGCCCGCATCGCTGCCATCGGGACCAATGTGCGGATAGCCGTTGTAGTGGGTCTCCCAATCGTTACCCGAAGCCGAAGAG
>JAZRCC010000243.1:0-5130 GCA_045635405.1 Alistipes sp. | reverse complement strand
GCCATTGCTCGAGCATTGATAAGCCGACCTTCGCTGCTGTTGGCTGATGAGCCTACGGGCAATCTCGATACACACACTCGCGACGAGATTGAGCAACTGCTTGCCGATGTCCGTCAGCGTTTTGACCAGACCATAATCTTGGTGTCGCACGCCGAAAAGGTCGCTGCTATGGCGGATCGTAAAATCATAATCAGCGATGGTGCAATACTCTGATATCCCGACCGAGGAGTTGGCGGCTCTGCTCGATGAGCTGCACGACCGCTATAACCGTACGGAGTTTATCGAAAATGACCCGATTTCGATTCCGCACGCTTTTCACAACGATGCCGATAGGGAGATTGCCGGCTTTCTTGCAGCAACCATTGCGTGGGGCAATCGTAAGGCGATTTTGAAGAGTGCCCGACGTATGGTTGCGATGATGGATAGCGCACCGTACGACTTTGTGATGGGTGCTACGGCGGAGGATTTGCGACCATTGAAATCGTTTGTGCATAGAACATTCTCGGGCGAGGATTTCGTAGATTTCATCCGTGCTATGCAACACATCTGCCACCGCTATGGCACACTTGGCGAGATGTTTCAGACGTTGTACGAGCAGAGTGGCTCCGTTGCGGGGATGTTGTCGATGGTACGACGTGAGTTCTTCGCCGTTGAGCACTCGCTGCATTGCGAAAAGCACCTCTCGTCGATTGATAAGGGGGCAGCTTGCAAACGTCTGAATATGTATCTGCGTTGGTTTGTGCGACGCGATTTGCGAGGTGTCGATTTCGGTACTTGGCAACGTATTCCGATGCGTGAGTTGTACTTGCCGTTGGATGTCCACTCCGCAAATATGGGTAGGGCTTTGGGTCTGCTACAACGCCGCCAAAACGATTGGAAGGCGGTTGTGGAGATAACCTCCCGCCTTGCACAATTCAATGCCAACGACCCCGTACGCTACGACTTTGCACTCTTTGGGGCGGGTATCGATGGATTTCTAAAATAGTAATTTTCAGATGAGCCAATTTCGTTTCAAACACTTTACGGTCGATATGGAGGGTGCCGCTATGAAGGTAGGTACCGATGGCGTGCTGGTTGGTGCTTGGGCGGCATTGGAGGGTGCTCACCGCATCCTCGATATCGGCAGCGGTACGGGTGTTATAGCCCTTATGGCAGCACAACGCAACGCCGAAGCCGATATAGTTGCCATCGATGTCGATGAGGCGGCTACGGAGTGCACACTCCGTAACTTCGAGCGTTCGCCGTGGGCAGAGCGACTCTCGGCGAAGTGCATTCGTGTGCAGGATTTTGCCGACGATGTGCGATTTGATGCGATAATCAGTAACCCTCCCTACTTTTTGGACTCGCTGCTTTCGCCTTCGCAACAACGTACCGTAGCACGTCACGCCGTTACGCTCACATTCGAGGAGTTGAGCGAGAGTGTCTGCCGCTTGTTGAGCGACGATGGCCATTTTACGCTGATTTTACCACCGGAGGAGATGGCGATTTTCGACTCGATAACACCGCTCTCGATTAGCCGCTCTTGCAATGTCTATTCGGTCGAGGGTGGCACTGTAAAGCGAGTTATGACGGAGTTCCGACATTCGAAAACGACATCGCCAAAGGTCGAAGAGCTGACGATAGAGCTGCCCGTGCGTGGGCAATTCACGGCGGAATATCGCCACTTGACAAAGGATTTTTATCTGAAATTTTGAAACTTGCACGAAAAAGTGTAACTTTCGCAAACAATTTAAGTATAACGACTATGAAACGACAACTCTTTTTGACGGCAATAATGGCTCTATGCAGCACGACGCTGCTTATGGCACAAGGTATAGTCCGCACGGGTATATATACGCAGGATGGCACGATGCGCTTTGTTCATCCGACAACCGATTTGCACGTGAAACTCACGGTCGAACATTCGCAATTCGAACCGGGGGAGTTCGCTCGCTATGCACAGAGTATGTTGGGCGTAAGGGCTTCGTTGGCAGCACGTTCATCGGCAAAGATAACGGCGGTCGCTATTGAGCAGGGTAAGGCTGCGGCCATTGTACCTTGCACGCAAGGCGACGAGGCGGCATCGGTAGCAAAGGAGTTGCCCGCATATCGTCTCGATAATCGTTCGATGACCGTTGAACAGCAGGCACAGGCGGCTGCCGATATGATTTTCGCACTGCGTCGTCACCGCAAAGAACTTATTACGGGGGAGGCTGGCGAGAATGTCTTTGGTACAGGTTTGCGTTCGGCTCTCGACGAACTCGATAAGATGGAGAGCGAGTGCTTGTCGCTATTCTTTGGCACGACCAAGCAGAGCGTAAAGGAGTATGTATATCCAATCACCCCTCGCAGCGAGGAGATGTGCTATATGATTTGTCGTTTCCGCGACGATGCGGGTATTCTCCCAATGGAGGATTTGTCGGGCGATGCAATTATGCTTACGATTGCCCCTGCTGCTGTCGATTTGATGGGTGCCCGTATCGCAACCGAGAAGGATAAGGTCAAGGTCGATTACGCATTCCCTGCCGAGTGTAAATGTACGCTCACTTGCGGCACAAATATTATCGACGAGGAGAAGATGCCGATTTATCAATACGGAAAGGTCGCAACCATAGTCCCTGTGCAGTAGCCTCTTATGCAGAGCCATATCGATATGATGCTATCCCTTTTGGGACAGATTCGCAAGCAGATGAACGGTGCGTTGCTCGATACGTTCCGTTACTATGGTAGCGACTATGGCGTGAACTATGGCGTTACGATACACACATTGCGAGATATTGCCCGTTCGGTTGGCGAGGATGATGACCTTGCCCGTTTTCTATATCGTCAGCAGGTGCGTGAATTGCGACTTATCGCTGCGTGGATAGCATCGCCCGATAGGGTGCAGACTCTCGAAGATTTGCAATTTTGGGCTGCGGGCGTAGTCAACTCCGAAGTGGCAGAACAACTCGCACAAGCACTTATGTGTCGTGTGACGGATATCGATATGTTGCTTGCGGAGTGGTGTAACGTCGATAACGAACTGCTTGCCTACGCTGCACTTTTGGCAGCATCACGAAGTGAACGTCGCACTGTTGAGACGTGTTGCTCGGCTATCTCAACCGTTGCAGAGAGATTTGCAGATAATCGTCTGGCAGCACAAGGCATTGTGGCTCTTGCAGCCTCGATGTTGGATGGCGACGAGAGCCGCTCACGACTTCTGCAATGTATCGCACAGTTGGGCGATAGTGCTACCACCAGCTATGTCCGCGAAGAGATTGCTTGGCGTGCGGAGTACTAATCTTCGTCGTCGATAAACTCCTCGGTGCGACTTTCGAAGATGTTGCGGGCAAGTTCGCCGATGTGATTTATGCGGATAACCTCGATATGCTTGCGGCGTGGTGTCTTTGGACCAAATCTCGAAACGATAATCTTCTTGAAACCAAGGCGTTCAGCCTCGGCTATGCGTTGCTCGGTGCGTGCCGCAGGTCGCACTTCGCCCGATAGTCCGATTTCGCCCGCCAGAGCTATGCCATTTGCAATAGGTTTGTCGAGATACGACGATATCACGGCTGCGGCAATCGAGAGGTCGAGACCTGTGTCGGCAATTCGGAAACCTCCTGCAAAGTTCAAAAATACATCTTTCTGATAGAGCTTCATCCCAAGTCGCTTCGTGAGTACCGCCATCAGCATATTCATTCGACGCATATCGTAGCCCGTCGTGTTGCGTTGAGGTGTTCCGTATGCGGCGTGGCTCACCAACGCCTGTACCTCAATCAGATATGGGCGTATGCCGTCGATTGTGGCACCTACGCCAACACCGCTCAATGGTGCGTCGTAGTGTGTCAGCAGCACCTCCGATGGGTTTTCGACACCGCGTAGTCCGTTCGATAGCATCTCGAATACGCCAATCTCGAAGGTCGCTCCAAATCGGTTTTTGATACCACGCAATATGCGATATACGTTGTTGTTGTCGCCCTCGAATTGGAGTACGACATCGACAATGTGTTCCAAAATTTTCGGGCCGGCAATCGTACCCTCTTTGGTTATGTGGCCGATGAGAAATATTGCGATACCGCTCGATTTGGCATATTTGAGTAGCGAAGCACTGCACTCGCGTATCTGTGATACGCAGCCAGCTGACGACTCAATCAGATTGGTGTATATCGTCTGTATAGAGTCTATTACTACGATATCGGGTTTGATTTTGTCGATTTGCGAGATGATATTTTCGAGCAATGTTTCGGTGTATATGATGCACTCCTCGTTGCCGATACCTATACGCTCGGCACGCGACTTAATCTGCTCGGCAGACTCCTCGCCCGATACGTAGAGTGTTTTCAAACCATTGGCGGTTAATGCGAGTTGCAGCGAGAGGGTCGATTTGCCAATACCCGGCTCTCCACCAATCAAAATCAGCGACCCAGGCACAATGCCACCACCGAGCACACGATTTATCTCGCCATTGCCTGTGTCGATACGCTCAACGTTGCTCTGCTGAATCTCTCGAACACGTTGAGGCTTTTGAGGTTTGAGTGATGTCGCACCGGTAACTATCGCAGGTATCGACGAACTCTCCTTGCCGATAATCTCTTCGGCAAACGAGTTCCACGCACCGCACGAAGGGCATTTGCCCAACCACTTCGGCGTGTCGAAACCACATTCGCGACAAAAATATGCTCGCTTGACCTTTGCCATAACTATTTGAATAATCTGTAAATGTCGTTGCCGTTAGCAAAGATTACCAATGCCAAAATCAGAATTAGACCTACGTATTGGGCAATCTCCAACACTCGGTCGCTCACTTTGCGTCGAGTAACCATCTCGTAGAGCGTAAAGAGTGTGTGTCCGCCATCCAAACCCGGAATAGGGATGATGTTCATTATCGCCAATATAATCGACAAGAAGGCGGTCATCGACCAGACACGCTCCCAATCCCACTCGTTAGGGAAGATGTTGGCAATTGCAATAAAACCACCAACCTGCTTGTAGAGTCCCGTCTTTGGCTGGAAAATCAGTTTGAGCTGCTGCCAATAGTTGTCGATTGTTGCAACAGTGAGATTCCATCCCGCAGGAATTGACTCCCAAAGCGTGTAGGTGCGGGTGCGAGGCTCAAACGGAGTCGCCGTGACAACACCGATTTTGCCATCGGCAGAGATAGGCACCGTAAGT
>JAZRCC010000242.1:0-2292 GCA_045635405.1 Alistipes sp. | reverse complement strand
ATCCTGATAACGACAAAGGGGCTTTGCGATAGGGAAAGCCCCTTGGTTATGTATAAGTCGTAGCCACAAAAAAGGCGACGAAAACTCGCCGCCAAGATTTATAGGACCGCTGCCCGTTAGAATGGCAAATCGTCGATATCGCCCTGCTGGATAGTTGCATATTGTGGCTCGGCAGTCGGCATTGGAGCATACTCAACAGGTGGCACTGCCATCGGTTGTGGCTGCTCGGCCTGCAATAGCTCGATACGCCAAGCACGAACATCGGTGTACCAACGCTCCTTGTACTCGCGCGATTCAACGTCGATTGATACGTTATATAATACACCCTGCTGCAAACGCGACACATCCTCGGGCTTATTGAAGAATGTCACACAAATCTTGCGAGGATATTGCAAACTCTTATCCTCGACGTCGAAAACAACCTCCTGACGCTGCCACGCACCACGAGCCGATGTTCCACTCGTTGCGGGCAAAATTTTATAAACTTTTCCTACAAAATCCATATCTATATCGTTTTATATTTTTTTTGCAGAGTTAAAACTTTTTTGCAGCTTTTCACCACCAACTGCCAATTTTTATTACGCCCCGCTACCTATCCTCGTCAGCAATCAGCAACGACGAGTCGCCATACGACAAGAAGCGGAAGTCGGAGGCGAGGGCATAGTCATAAATTCGTCGCCAATCGTCGCCAACGTATGCCGACACCAACAACAGCAAAGTCGATTTGGGTTGGTGGAAATTTGTCACGATGCGATTTACGATGCGAAAACGGTAACCCAGAGGCGTAATCATTATCTGCGTCGCCGCCTTAATCGTCTGCAAATTGTTGCGTTGCATATAGTTGAGCAGCGTTGCGATAATCTTCTCCGCACCAAAATCGGCAGGGATATCGTAGAGCTCCCACTGACCTATCACAGCGTCCGTATCGGGCGTGCCGTGCCGCTCTATTCGCCACGCCAAAGCCGCCAACGACTCCAACGTGCGAACCGACGTGGTGCCGACACTCACGGTTTTGCCAATGTGCGACTGCAATTTACGAAGCAGAGCCTCGGTAACGCTGAAATGCTCGGTGTGCATACGGTGCTGCGTGGCATCATCACTCTTTACGGGCAAGAATGTTCCCGCACCAACGTGTAGCGTAACCTCGCCAAAGTCGAAACCACGACCTCGCAACGACTCGATAAGTTCGGTCGTAAAGTGCAATCCCGCAGTAGGTGCTGCCACCGAGCCCTCGATTTGCGAATAGACCGTCTGATAACGGGTGTTGTCAATCTCCTCGCTCTCGCGGTTGAGATATGGCGGAATAGGTATGCGGCCCAGATGTTCGAGCAGCTGTCCGAATGTCAGCGGTGCATCCCACTCAAAACGGACAATATGCTCACGCTCGCCTCGCTCGACAATATAAGCACGTATGCAGTACGATACGCCGTCGTAATCGAAGCGAATCTCTACGGCACCCTCTTTCCACTTTTTGAGATTGCCGACGATGCACGACCACTCGCAACGACCCGTAGCGACAAACGCCCGCTCATAGTCGGCAGGGTTGTGCGGCTCCAAGCAGAAGACCTCGATACGGGCCCCCGAAGGTTTGTGCATCACCAACCTCGCACGAACGACCTTCGTGTTGTTGAATACGAAGAGTGAATCGGCAGGCAACTCGCTGCCAATATCGGCAAATCTCCGTTCGCAAATCTCGCCACGACGATATACCAGCAACTTCGATGCGTCGCGTCGCTCCAATGGGAACTTCGCAATACGCTCGTCGGGTAGCGGATAGTCAAATTCGTTAATATCTATATGCTTCATATTCGAAATACAAATATAGGGCTTTTTTTCGAATTGTCTTGCGACAAAACCGCTTTTGCGTAAAATCGCATTTTAGAGAGGGGGGGGTTACAACGAATAGAAAACGGTACGGTGGGAGCATACTCATCGTATGTGACCATCATCGCCATACAAAACCACAACCCTCATTCTGTGTAAAATCGCATTTTAGAGAGGGGGTTACAACGAATAGAAAGCGGTACGGTGGGAGCATACTTATCGTATGTGACCATCATCGCCACACAAAACCACAACCCTCATTCTGCGTAAAATCGCATTTTAGAGTGGGGGTTACAACGAATAGAAAGCGGTACGGTGGGAGCATACTTATCGTATGTGACCATCGTCCCGATTTCGTTATGAGGCAGTAAACCCCACTATAAAATGCGATTTTTTAGAAGCCTTTGCCAATTGCAAGGAAATCCTCCGCCTTCAAAGCAGCGCCACCGATAAGACCACCATCTACAT
>JAZRCC010000241.1:0-2398 GCA_045635405.1 Alistipes sp. | reverse complement strand
CTGCTCGATAGCTGCATAGTCCGTTATATCCAACTCTGCCACATCCGTAAAGATGTAGCGGTCGGCAGTACTCTCTGTAGCAACTTCGCGAACTTTGTTACCCAACTGCCCATTGGCTCCGGTGACAAGTATGGTCTTACTCTGCATAGTAGTCGATATTGTAGTCAAACAACTCTGTCGCATCCGCAAGTGTTGGGTGGAGCATATCCTTTGCCGAGAGGATGATATCTTCGCTCTTAACGCCCCAATCGATTGCGATTGTCGGGTCGTTCCATATTACAGAGCCCTCCTCTGATGGTGCATAGAGGTTGTCGCACTTGTATTGGAATGTTGCCGTAGGGCTCAACACCACAAAACCGTGAGCAAAACCTCGTGGAACAAAGAATTGGCGTTTGTTTTCTGCCGAAAGTTCTACCGACACATATTTGCCGAACGTAGGGCTGCCACGACGAATATCTACCGCAACATCCAGAACGCGACCCTCGACAACTCGCACCAATTTCGATTGAGCATATTTGCCCTTCTGAAAGTGCAGACCACGCAAAACACCATATTTCGATTTCGACTCGTTGTCCTGCACAAAGCGTATTGGTCGCACCAACTCGTCGAATTTTTGCTGTGAATAGCTCTCGAAAAAGTAGCCTCGCTCATCGCCAAACAGCGTTGGCTCGATGATAACAACGCCCTCGATATCTGTCTTTATTACCTTCATTATCTCCGCTTGTTTTTAACGAGGTTAATCATATACTGACCGTAAGCATTCTTACGCATTGGCTCTGCCAAACGCAGCAACTCCTCGTCGGAAATCCAACCCTTACGCCACGCAATCTCTTCCAGGCAGGCAATCTGCACACCTTGACGGCTCTCGACAACCTCGACAAAGCGAGATGCGTCGAAGAGCGACTCCTGCGTGCCCGTATCCAACCACGCAAAGCCTCTACCCATAACCTGCAACTTCAACTCGCCAGCCTGTCTGAACTGCTCGTTTACGGCGGTAATCTCCAACTCGCCACGAGCCGAAGGTTTAATACTCTTTGCGACCTCCAAAACCTTGTTAGGGTAGAAGTATAGACCCACAACCGCATAGTTCGATTTTGGATTTGCAGGCTTCTCCTCAATACTCAACACATTGCCCTCCGCATCAATCTCTGCAACACCAAAACGCTCGGGGTCGGGTACCATATAGCCAAATACGGTGGCTTTATGCTCGATTTCGGCCGTATCAACAGCCCTCTTCAACATCCCCGTAAAGCCCTGACCGTAGAAGATGTTGTCGCCCAACACAAGGCACGCCGTATCGTCGCCTACGAACTTCTCACCAATAATAAAGGCCTGTGCAAGTCCATCGGGCGATGGCTGCTCCGCATACTCGAAATGAACGCCATAGTCGCTACCATCGCCAAGCAGACGACGAAATCCGGGCAAATCGTGCGGTGTCGAGATAATCAGAATTTCGCGAATACCTGCCAACATAAGCGTTGAAATAGGGTAATAGACCATCGGCTTGTCATAGATAGGCAAAAGTTGCTTACTTACGCCCTTGGTGATAGGATAGAGGCGTGTGCCGCTACCTCCTGCTAATACAATTCCCTTCATAACTTATCAAGTAATACGGTTAAAAACCTAAACACTTTATCTAAAATCTCACAAATATATAAAATTTTATCGAGAATCAATAGGTTAAAATTATAAATTTTAAGGCAATGCTATATTTTATCACATTTATGCCCATTTCAACACGGTTGCAAACGAGTCGAGCAACTCGATTTTTGAGCAAAAAAAGATGGGCCATTTTTGACCCATCTTTCAGACATATTGCAAGCCGACAACCGCTACATCAAAAAGAGTATCATCAACTGTGCAACGACCACTCGCAAGAACATCACAAGTGGGTAAACCGTTGCATAACTTATCGCCGGCATATCACTCTGTGCCATATTGTTAGCATAGGTCAATGCAATCGGGTTGGTCATACTTCCTGCCAATGTTCCCATCACCGTATAGTAGTCCATTTTGCACACTTTTTTCGCAATAAATCCTACTATTATCAACGGCAAAATAGCGATGATAAACGCATAGAAAATCCAGATATATCCACCCATCAAAACGGCATCAACAAAGCCATCACCCGAGGCCAATCCGACCGCAGCCAAAAATAGCGACAGACCAATCTCTCGGAGCATCAGATTGGCACTGATTGTTGTGTAGGTAATCAGGTGCCAATGCGTACCGAAACGACCAATCAAAATAGCCATAAGCATTGGTCCTGCTGCCAATCCGAGTTTGATTTGTGGCGAATCGATAAGCGGTAACGAGCCTACAAATACGCCGAGTGCGATACCCAAAAATATGGTCAATATGTGTGGCTGATGCAACTTTTTGAGCGAATTACCGAGCA
>JAZRCC010000240.1:0-1779 GCA_045635405.1 Alistipes sp. | reverse complement strand
GCAACCCTTGGCACGTGCGAGAGTACAACGCTGACGAGTTGCGCAACCTGTTGGAGTGCCACTTCTCGAAGGTCGAGGCGTATGGCGTCATCGGTAACGAGAAGATTATGGAGTACTACCGCAAAAACCGCCAGAGCGTGCGTAAAATTACCCGTTTCGATATTCTCAACCTGCAACACCGCCTACCTCGCAAGTTGTTGCAAGTGCCTTACGATATCCTCAACCGCCTAAACCGTCGTTCGCTCCACAAGAAGAATACCGAGCTGACCGACTCTATCGTGATGGAGGACTACTCTATCGTGCCTTACGAGGCTGGTATGGAGTGCTTCGATTTGTTCTTCGTAGCGACGAAATAGTTTCATCAACCAAAATAGTATCTTTTTAGATACAATGTCCCACCTGGTGTTGCTCATTTGCGAAATCTTTTCTAAATTTGCAGTGCTGAACGGCTGTTTTTGTGGCTGAACGGCAGACATATAGAAAGTGTTTTCGCAGTCCTTAATCGAAAATCTGACAGTTTTCACAAAGCAAAAGGATAACCGAACAACACCTATTTCTTGTATATATGCTATTGGTATGTTCTATGCCAGTGTATTGCTATATACAGGTGTGGGGCATTGTATCGTTTGTTTTTGCTTGGGTTTTGTCAGAACCTTCGATTAGATAAACGGAAATCAACTCCACACTTTCTTTATTTATAATAATCGCCTTATTCGGGGTTGGTGGGCAAGCAGAATGCGTATGAAACAACAAGAATTTCAAACCTATCTCGCACCTACAGCCGAGGTGCAACTTATTGTTGTCGAGCGAGGTTTTATTGGCTCGATGCTCGAAGACCCTATCGAGAACGAAAAACAAGGTTGGTAAAAATCACTAACACAAATATTTGTATTATGAGAAAATTCTACATTTTCGCACTTGTGGCAACGATGTTTGCTGCTTGTGCAACCGATGGTGTAAATGAGCCATCGGCAGTTATCGAAGATCTTGCACCCGAAACATTGACCGTATCGTTCGAGGGCGAGGAGTCGCGTATTCAGCTCCAAGAGGGCAAAACCGTATGGAACGAGGGCGACCTCGTATCGGTCTTCTACCGCTCGAATGCCAACCAAAAGTGGCAGTTCCAAGGTGCTACGGGTGACCGCACAGGTAATTTGAAGCGTGTAGAGATGGGTACAGCAACCGAAACAATGAATCGTGTCGTTGTGGTCTATCCTTATGCCGAGAACTACTACATCAACCCCGAAACCTACAATGTCGAAGCTTCGTTGCCAGCAACACAAACCTATATCGCTGATAGTTATGGCGTTGGTGGCAATATTATGGTGTCGTATGGCGAGTACAATCAGGTGGTTTTGAAGAGCGTTTGCGGTTGGTTGAAGTTGGAACTTACCGGCAATGGCGAGTCGATTAAGTCAATAACCCTCAAAGGTAATAATAGCGAGCAGGTTGCTGGTCAGCTCTATATCAATTCGGCTGACGCTACTGCAACTTTGGCTTCGGAGATGGGCGGAGCCGAGGACAATGGCTCGGCTGGCGGAAACCTTGTATTTGAGGACACTATTCTTAAAGAGGTAACTTTGAGTTGTGGCGATGGCGTAGTGCTTGGCGCAGAGCCAACAGCGTTCTATATCGCTTTGCCTCCGCAGACTTTCGAGAAGGGTATTTCGCTTGATATCGTAGCTGCAGACGACTCGAAGATGACCAAATCGACTGACAAAGAGGTCGTTATCGAGCGCAACCATATTCTTCCGATGGAGGCGTTTGAATTTGATGGAG
>JAZRCC010000239.1:0-7053 GCA_045635405.1 Alistipes sp. | reverse complement strand
CGCCGAGTATGCTCCGCTTTTTCGGACTTCGCAAGCCTTGAAATCCCACTTGTTATACAACTTCTTGGTTTTGCTGCTTTGCAGCAACGGCTATCGCCGATAAAGGTAGTTAAGGGTGGTTAAAGGCTGTTAATGGTGGTTAGCGTTTCCGCCGCCGACTTGGTTAGACCTTATCGACTTTACTCGACCTTACTTGACCTAAACCCTCGGCAGCATACGGTCGATGTCGCCCTCGGTCGCTATACTTAACCTCCCTAAATTCCCTAATCTCCCTAACACAGCGGTAATGGGCTGCAACATAACCCCAAAACCGCCCAACTCCGCTCCATTAGGGTATCGTTTTCGATACCCGCCAGGGGAGAGTGGAGTTCCTCGCCCCCTCCTCCTATGAGGGTTACGCCCACTGTTCAAACCAACCACCCCTCTGCTTCATTAGGGTATTGTTTTCGATACCCTAATGGTACGGGAGCATAGAGAGGGTGTGGTTGTCTGCAGGAAGGGACTCTGCTCAATGTGTGATTATTGCTGCGGATTGCAAAATTTTACTGTTGTTTTTGTGTGATTTTGCATATTTTGAGAATTGGAAGGGTTATTAAAGGTAATTAAAGGTATTTAAAGGTATTTAAGGGGAGTTAAGGGTTTCCTTTATAAGACAAATATCAATTGCGGCATTTTGCTATGAATATGGTTTATTCCATAAACCCAATGCGATTTTTTTGTTACAACCCAATCAAATCAGGTTTATAGCAATGGTTATATGGATAGCCTTGTCGCATCAAAAAATAGAGAGGAGCCCGCAAGCATCCTCTCTATGTCTTAAAAATCAAATTTTCTTTATGCAGCACCTTAATACATCTCCCCATACTCGCTATTGCGACGCATTCGGTTGCTCGAATTGGGGGAGTTGTAGCGTTGGGCGTTGCGGGGAGCTCCCTTGCCGAAGTGTCGCAGGTTATAGACGAACTGCACCATAACATATCGGCCGATGGTGCTATTCATAGTGTTGCGGGTATATCCCGAGCCTGTCGAGCGATGGAATGCCGCTTTTTGGTTGAGCAGGTCGTTTACGCCAATCATAATTTCGCCACGTCGGTTCTTGAATATCTGCTTGCCGAGGTAGATATTGCAGAGCAGATAATCCTCGTTGTAGTCGTTCGTAAAGCCAATATATTGGTGGTATGCGGCCTTGGCGGTCAGCGTAAATCCCGCCCCGAATATCCACTTGACGGAGGCCGATGCCGTGTGGCTGAAATAGTTGTTTGTTGCCAAATCGTTGTTGGTAGCGTCGTCGGTGCGATTCCACGCCTGATTGTATGTTCCTCGCCACGATATGGTGAAGTCCAGATTTTCGGATATATTGCTACCCAGCGTCGTGCGGAACGTATAGCCGAGGTTCGACGCCTTGTTTACGGCGAAGTCGTGTGCCGCGATGCTGTTGAGCATTTCGGACGGTGTGCGACCCATTCGATAGACGCCGTTTGGCTCTACGGCGTAGTGTACGTTGAGCGAGAGATTGAGGTTGCACTTCATAAACGGAAGCGGCACACCGTAGGAGAGATTTGCACGCACCGACCACATACCGTCGATATTTTCGTAGGAGTTTACCGCAACCGGTGCATATCGCTTGCCGTTTTCGTCAGTCGGAATCGCAATGCCGTTCATCGTATCGGGCATTGCCCATCCTCGGGTGTTGTATAGCACTGCACGCACGATAGCATTTTGGTAGTACTCGCCCCGCAGCATAACCATAAACGTCTGACCTTTGTCGGGCAGCGAGAGTATGTAGCGGATGCTTCCGCTGTGGGAGTGTTCGGGCGACAGACCGATGTTGCCGACCGAGATATTGCGTGGCGTGGCGACGTTGAAGATGTTGTGCAACTGCGTTACGCTTGGAGCGTCGCTCTCGGAGCGGAATTGGATACGCAGCGAGTTGCGGGGGTTGAATGCGTATCGGAACATCGCATAGTATTGCAGGCTGTGGTAATGTTTATTGACGAGACTCGATATGTTTGCACCATTCTCGAAGTCGCCATTTAGCGAGAGATTTTCGTAGAATACCCTGAATACAAACGTATCTCGCTTTTTGGCGTAGCGAATACCCGGGCCAACGCGATGCAAGAGCGTGTTGGTTGCCGAGTTTATCGACAGAGCGTCGTGCCTACGAGAGTTGTCGGTCACCTCGAAGTCGTTGTCGGTGTACCACGCCTCCTGCTCTTTGGTCTGATTGCGATACGTTATGTTATATTGTGCCATCAGCGTCCAATTTTTGGCTATCGGCTCGTTGTAGTTTAAGCCTCCGCCGATGTTGTAGGTGTAGGTCGGCGTGTTGATATACTCATAGATAGGGTTGAACAGCAGCGGGTCGTGTGCCATATCGTGCCAATCGCAACCCTCGCCAAAGTAGCTGTCGTAGAGCGAGCCGTAGAGTGGATTGTCGTATGCTATGGCACTTGCACCATTCTCCATTACTCGCTGCACCGCCCGATTGTCGCGATATCCTGCACGAGCCGTAATGGTCAATGTGCGACCCGGGATGCCGAGTCGAAGTCGATATTGCAGAAATTCGTTGGCGTTTATGCCTCGCATACGGTTGTCTGCCGAGCGACTATTGTAGGCGAGTTGTCGATATGCGGGGTCGATGATATCCGACATATCGAGGTCGGTGTCGCCATTCGAATAGCCCTCGGTGAGTGTCGTTGGGCGATGACCCTGATAGCTGATTGTCGTACGCGAGGTGAGTTGCATCATTCGAGAAATCTTCCAATCGAGTCGTCCGTTGAAGCGGTGATTGTTGTTGAGTTTGGCAGAGTTCGCTACCGAGTAGAGCGTGCCGTAGGGTGCTGGCGATTCGTACCACGTTGTGCGTTCGGCGATGTTGTCGGTCGAGGTGTTGTTAAAGAAGTAGCTCCCCTGAAACTTCACATTCTTCTTGCGACCCCAACTGTCGGCATAGTTCAGACCGATGGAGTTCACCAGAGCGACACCCGCCTGTTGCTTGACCATAAATTGGTTGCCGTTGCCCGTGCGGTTGCGTGACGACGACGAGTTTACGCCGAGCAGATCCTCGAACGAGAAGTTCTGTTGGTTGATGTTGTTGAACAATCCGAGCAAGGTGATTTTCTGCTTGTTGCGGAACGAGTTGAAATTTCCGCCTGCGAGATATTTCGGGTTGAACGACACCTCGTCGGCATTTGGCTGCCACCCCATACCTGCGTAGAACTTACCAAATCGACCGTTACGCATACTCTTTTTTGTAACCAGATTTAGTGCCTTGTAACTCTGCCCGTCGTCCACGCCCGAAAACTCCGCCTCGTCGCTCAACTTGTCGAATACCTCGACCTTATCGACAATCTCGGCAGGGATGTTCTTGATTGCCATCGCCACATCTTCGCCGAAGTACTCGTCGCCATCGACAAATACTCGCTTAATCTGTTCGCCCTGCACCTCGACCTGACCATCCTCGACAACTATACCGGGCATCTTCGACAGTAGTTGTTCGGTCTCGGCATCCTTGGTGGTCTTGAATGCGGCGGCGTTGTATATCAGCGTGTCGGCATTCTGCGTGGTGCGGAACTGCTGTACCTCTTTGACTATGGTGTCGATATTTGTCGCCTGCTCTTTCAGATAGACGTTATCCAACGTCACTGTGCGTTGATTGGCGTTGCAGCGGAAACGCTTGTCGGCATAGCCCATAAACGAGGCGGTGACATCGTACTCGCCCATAGCGACCGACGCCTCCACATAGCCACCACGACCTGCGGTGTAGTAGCTCCTGTTCGTAGGCTCTTTGATTGGTGAGAACTCGATAACGGCTCCCGGCAACGGCTGTCGGGTCTGCTCGTCGTATATCGAAAATATTACCTTGGTGCGATTTTGTGCCGCCACCTCACATATTGCGAGTAGGGCAATCGCAAGCATAAAGACTCTTCTCATCACTCTCGTTTTTGGTTTGCTCTGAAAGTTAGATACCCGATAGCAACAAATGTTAATCTGCAATGGTGTTAAACGGCAAAATCGTGGGGTGAACGAGAAAAATGGGCCTCGTTTGCGGTGGCTCTCTATTTGAGACGGTCGAGACAGCGGAGTATAATGCGGCTGCTGTCGCGAATCTCGTCGTCGCTGATTGTCAGTGGTGGCGAGATGCGGAATGCGGTGCTGCAATAGAGGAACCAATCGCTCAAAATGCCCTCCTCTTTGAACGCCTCCATCGTTGCAAAGAGTCGCTCCTCGCTACCCAACTCTACTGCCAAAAGGAGTCCGCTGCGGCGAATTTCGCACACCATAGGGTGATTTGCGAGCAACTCCTCATATAGGGCACCTTTGCGTTCGACCTCCTCTACGAGGTGATGCTCCTCGATATATTGCAGTGCGGCAAGACCTGCGGCACAACATACGGGGTGGCCTCCGAAGGTGGTGATATGTCCGAGTGTCGGATTGTGTTGCAGACTCTCCATAATGGCGTTCGATGCGACAAATGCTCCGAGCGGCATACCTCCGCCAAAGGCCTTTGCAAGGCAGACTATATCGGGCGTTACACCATACTTTGTCATTGCGAACATCTCGCCCGTACGACCCATACCGGTCTGTATCTCGTCGAAGATGAGCAGAGCCCCCACCTCGTCGCAACGCTTGCGTAGTGCCATCAGATAACCCTCTGCGGGTGGTCGTACGCCAGCCTCGCCCTGCACAGGCTCGCACAATACGCAGGCTGTGCGGTCGGTAATGCGTTGCAGAGCCTCGAAGTCGTTGAACTCTATCGACTGAATATCGGCAGGCATAGGGCGGAAAGCCGACTTCCACTCCTCTCCCTCGGGTGTTCCCATCATCGCCATCGCTCCGAGAGTCGAGCCGTGGTAGGCACGTCGCATCGATATCATCTCGGTGCGGTGCGTATATCGTTTTGCGAGTTTCAAAGCACCTTCGACCGCCTCGGCTCCCGAGTTGGTGAAATAGACGCTCTCCAACGGCGACGGGAGGTGTGTAGCGATACGTCGAGCATACTCGATTTGCGGACGATAGAGCATCTCGCCATAGACCATAACGTGCATATACTGCTCGGCCTGACGCTTGACAGCCTCGACAACTACGGGGTTGGAGTGGCCCACATTGCTCACCGAAACACCCGCTATAAGGTCGTAGTAGGGTTTGTCGTCGGCTGTATAGAATCGCACACCCTCGGCTCGTGCCACCGAAATCATCAGCGGCGAAGGCGATGTTTGTGCCACGTGGCGTAGGAATTGCTGTCGTAAAATCTCGTTATGTTCCATTTGTTCGATAGTTTTAGGGCTTCCTGCTCTTCGAGTTCAAAGTTACATATTTTCATCGAAAAAGTGAGTGGCTTTGGCGATTTTTTCAACACTCTGCCCAATTTTATTTTCGGCAAATTTTTTGGAATTTCGCAGGGCAATGGATAACTTTACGGAGTGAAATGCTAAAAAAGTGTAGTAAATATGGCAATCGAGAATAGTTCACAGGAGTATATCGCTTCGGTAGTTCGCCGCCAACGCGACTACTTCGCTACGGGTGCAACCCTTCCTATCGAGAGTCGTCTGTCGGCACTCAAACGTCTGGATAATGCCCTTCGAGAGTGGGAGGAGCCACTTACGAAGGCTCTGTGGCAGGATCTGCACAAGTCCTACGAGGAGGCATATATGACCGAAATCAGCATCGTGCGTGCCGAGATTCGCAACCACATTCGCAATCTGCGTTCGTGGGCTCGTGATGAGAGGGTAGCAACACCGTTGAAAATGTTCCCATCGAAATCTCGTATCCGTCGTGAGCCGTTGGGTTGCACGCTCATTATCGCACCGTGGAACTACCCCGTGCAACTGCTTCTCAATCCGCTGGTGGGTGCTATCTCGGCAGGTTGTACGGCGTGCCTGAAACCTTCGCCATATGTGCCGACCGTGGCCAACGTCTTGGAGCAGATGATTGAGCAGACCTTCGAGGATAACTACGTCGCTATCGTTCAGGGTAACCGTACCGTAAATATGCAACTGCTTGCCGAGCGTTTCGATTTGATATTCTTCACGGGTAGCCCGTCGCTCGGTCGTGTGGTGATGAGCGAGGCTGCACGCACGCTTACGCCCGTAGTCTTGGAGTTGGGCGGCAAGAGTCCCTGCATTATCGACAGCACGGCCGACGTAAAAGTTGCAGCACGTCGTACGGCGTGGGGTAAGTGCATCAATGCGGGTCAAACCTGCATCGCTCCCGACTACCTGATAGTTCATCAAGCCATAAAGGGGGAGTTTGTCGAGGCTCTGCGTGAGGCGTTCCGTTCGCTTACGGGTCGTCGTGCCGAGAAGAGCCGACACTACGGCAGAGTGGTAAACGAGCAGGCGTTCGATAGGCTTGTCGGCTATATGGATGGGGCGGAAATCATTATAGGTGGAGCCCACGACCGAGCAACTCGCTACATCGAGCCAACCGTAATCGAACAACGCAATATGGATGCTCCGATAATGCAGGAGGAGATTTTCGGGCCGATATTCCCACTCGTCACTGTGCAGACCATCGACGAGGCGGTGCAGATTGTTCGCCGTCGCGAGAAGCCGCTTGCGTTGTACTACTTTGGCGACGAGCGTACGGCAGAGCGTGTTTTGGAGCAGACCTCGTCGGGTGGAGCCTGCATCAACGATACGATAATGCACATCGCCAACGAAGATTTGCCATTCGGAGGTGTGGGCTACTCGGGTATGGGCTCGTACCACGGTCGGGCATCGTTCGAGTGCTTCTCGCATCGCCGTGCAGTCGTTACCACCCCGACAGGCATCGATATGAAATTCCGATATATGCCATACCGACTCTTCTCGTTGGTTAAAAAATTTTTGTAGAGGGTGCTTTGCTGCGACGCAGCAACGGCTTCGCCGAAAAGGTCAGGTAAGGTCTTTTAAGGTCGAGTAATGTTTTTCTTTTTTTTGCTGTGGTCGCTTGTCGCCTTTGGTCGCCACTCCTAACCTCCCTAAATTCCCTAATCTCCTTAAACTCCCTTTGCTATCCCCCCCCCCACCGCACAAAAAAGAGGCAACCACCCATTGGCGGTTGCCTCTCTTG
>JAZRCC010000238.1:0-4611 GCA_045635405.1 Alistipes sp. | reverse complement strand
CCATTTTACGTTACCAATATTACCACCCGCTGTATCGGTACATTCACCCGTATCCAAGAAGCGTTTAGCAGGTGGATAGGTATCATAGTAGCGTTTAACCTCGTTCATATCGTATGCCTTGAACTGACGCGAAGCAGGGACTCCTGTTGCCTTGAAGTGCCACTTACGCTTCGTTCCGCTAACCTCATACACGAAGTATCCGGCAGGAGTACCCTCGCGGCAGATGTTAATGGCTCCGACTTTACCCGATTGACCCGATGTTCCACCCGAGCCCTCGCTCGACTCCCACCAAGAGCCACAAACGGCACTGATGTTGTGCTCATACATATTCGAGCCATAACCCGGGATGCGGTGCATACGGCTCTGGTGAGCGTGACCCGAGAGAAAATCTACCTCCTTGAAGTCGGCAAACATATTGAGGAACTCCTCCCACTCCGCTTGTGTTTGGAACTCGCTGTTGCGTACAGTACCCTCCCAATTGCAGAATGGGCTGTGCGTACCGACAACGATAGGGGTATCCTTCGACACATACGACAAATCCTGGCGTACCCACTCGACGATATCCTGACGGAAGCCTGCTATGTAGTTGCGGCGGCCCATCAATGGGTCGTTAGTACTTGTACCCGGATACTCATTTTTGAAGAGGATATTATCCAACAAGATGTAGTGCACCTTACCGATATTCATCGAGATATGGGTTGGGCCCAAAGTTCTGCGGAATGGAGCCGAAGCCACCAAATCGGTATCATCGCTCGAACCGTCGTGGTTGGCGTGACCGTCGTTGTCGTGGTTACCCATTGTTGACCAGAATTGGAAAGGAAGGCCTGCAATCTGCTCCGATACGTGTGTGATGTCGAAGTTGCGGCTATACCAATATGCATCGAACGAGAAGTCGCCCAAGTTGAGGCAATATACATCGTCACGACCAGCGTATGCAGTCATAACCTCCGTCACCCAACCTTCACGGAACTGCTTCAAGTCCGTTGGATACATATTACGGTTTGCAAGGTGAATATCGGCAACAACCAACATCGTGTGGTTGTCGTTAGGTTTTTCGAGAAGCTCAAAGTTGTGCTGCTCCTGAACATCGGTCGTTGTCGTATCCGATGTGGTAACCGACCAGAATTGTGGCATTGCACCCTGTGATTTTACGTTGTAACCCGAAGGAAGCACTATATATACCACACCGTAACGCTTGTCCGAAGCCAACCAATAGTGGCCATTTGCATCGGTCTTTGTAAACGAAACGCCATCGGTAACAAGCACATCCTGCACACCTTTACCACCGCAATATACCAAACCCTTCAATGTATAGCCCTGACCAGGTTTGTCGGGAACGACGGTGCTGATGCTCTGAACGGTGATATTCAGTGCATAGAGCTCCTGAACGTAGTCACCACGACGCACCGAAAGAGTGTAGCGACCACTCGTAAGGTCGGCTGGCACGCGGAACTTGAACCACGTAGCCTCGGCACGAGTAATCTCGCACTCGAAGGTCTTGGCACCTTTGAGAATTACCACGTCGGTGATTTGTGCACCCTTTGCGTTACGAATATTGCTCTCTCCGCCAGCCGTAACCATCAGCTGTGTCTCCGGAGTTACGACAGTAATAAACTTACCGCCCTGCGTTCCACCCGGAGTTGGGTCTGGATCTACGTTGGTACCACCGTCGCCACCACAAGCAACGACTGCCAACGCAATAACCATCAAAAGTAGATACTTAATCTGTTTCATTGTGTAAATGTATTTGTTTAATCTCTAAATTTTGCTCTCTGCATTACGCATTTTCGATAATCAAAGATTATCGGTGCGAAATTAAAAAAAAAAAAAACAGATACCAAATTTCATAAATAATTTTATCCACATAAAATAGCAAAAACACTATTCAAATCATCATACAACTCCAAACATATTCCCAAATCAGACAAAAAAATCCCCGACCTTTTAGGTCGAGGATATACTGATGTGCAGGGTTGAGCAATTAGAGCGACTCCAACGAGAATGC
This sequence comes from Alistipes sp., assembly GCA_045635405.1. GTDB lineage: Bacteria > Bacteroidota > Bacteroidia > Bacteroidales > Rikenellaceae > Alistipes. Next base: position 2,606 of record JAZRCC010000238.1, on the reverse strand, counting down.
CGTCATCGAAAAACCTCCATCGTGGTAGAGATTCTGCATCGTCACCTTGCGGGTCAAATCCGAGAAGAGCGTAACGACATAGTCGGCACAATCGTCCGCCGAAGCGTTGCCCAATGGTGCTACCCCATCGGCATAGTCATACATTCGCTGCATACCCTCGATACCCGAGCCTGCCGTAGTCATTGTAGGCGACTGCGATACGGTATTGATTCGCACGTGACGCTCACGACCATAAATCGCTCCGAAACTGCGGGAGATACTCTGCAACATAGCCTTTGCCTCCGCCATATCGCCATAGCCAACCACCGTACGCTCGGCAGCGAGATAGGTCAGTGCCACAACCGATGCCCAATCACGCAGAGCATCCTTTGCGTGAAGCACCTGCAAAATCTTGTGGAACGATACAGCCGATATATCGAGAGTCTTGGCGAGGTAGTCGTAATTCAACGATGTATATGGAATCTGCTTGCGAATATTGGGCGACATTCCGACCGAGTGCAACACAAAATCGAAGCCACCTCCGAAGTGCTCCACACAGCCATCGACCAGACGCTCAATATCCTCAACAGCAGTCACATCGGCAGCGATAACAGGGGCATTTATCTGCTCTGCAAGCAGATTTATCGCACCCATTCGCACCGCTACGGGCGAGTTCGACAACACAATCTCGGCACCCTCCTCGGCAGCACGCACGGCAACACGCCAAGCGATAGATTGCTCGTTGAGTGCACCAAAGATAAGACCCCGCTTACCCTTTAACAGACCGTATGACATTTTATGAAATTTTTAAGAAAAATCGTTCGAGTCGGACGTGCATTAATCCTCGTCTATTCCACCATCCTCCGATGGGTCGTCGTCGAGTTCGTCAGCACCCTTCAAGTCGTCGTCGTAGTAATCCTTATCGTCATCGTCGTCGGTTGCATCATCAATCTTAACGTCGATTTTGACAAGATAACTCACCTCCTCGGTCTCGAATGGTACGGCGTAGAAAAAATCTCCGTTAGGCTTATCGATACGCATCATCACATCCGAATAACCGGCAGGGTACTCCGTACGCAGCTGCTCCTGCAACTCGGCAGGGAGGTTATTGAAACTAACAACTAATCTCTTCTTTGTGTTTGGTGTCATAAAAGTATTGTTCTGAAATTTTGTGCAAGTATAAGCAAAAAAATCTTACGACAAGCCTTCTGCGATTTTTTTTTCATTTTTTTTATTTTTATTGCTCTATTAGCAACAAAATGCGTATCTTCGTGCGGGTTATTATTATTGACAATGGTATCGCAAAACGAAATTGAGAAGCAGATCGTGGAGTTGCGACAGAAGTTGCACCTTCACAACCACAAATACTACGTCGAGAACTCGCCCGAGATATCGGACTTCGAGTTCGACGCGATGATGCGAGAGTTGCAGGAGTTGGAGGCGGCTCATCCCGAATTTGCCGACCCGACTTCGCCAACGCTGCGTGTCGGTAGCGATATCACCAATACGTTCCAGAGTGTCAAACACCGCTTTGCGATGCAGTCGCTATCGAACACCTATTCGAGCGAGGAGCTTCGCGAGTTCGTCGAACGCATCGAACGCGAAGTTGGTCGAGCAGAGTTTGTCTGCGAGTTAAAATTCGACGGCACGGCCATCTCGCTCACCTACGAAAAGGGACAACTCGTGCGTGCCGTAACACGTGGCGACGGCGTGCAGGGCGACGACGTAACGGCAAACGTGCGAACTATCCGCTCGGTGCCGTTGCAACTGCTGGGCGATGGCTATCCCGACCTATTCGAAATCCGTGGCGAGATACTTATGCCGTATGCGACATTCGACCGCCTTAACATCGAACGCGAGGCTGCTGGCGAGCCACTCTTTGCCAACCCTCGAAATGCCGCTGCGGGAACTCTCAAACAGCAAAATTCGCACATCGTAGCACAACGAGGACTCGACTGCACACTCTATCAGATTGCGGGCGATGACCTGCCATTTGCCACCCATTGGGAGAATCTGTGCGAGGCTCGAAAGTGGGGCTTCAAGATATCGGACAAGATGCAACTCTGCAACTCGATAGAGCAGATTGAGCAATACATCGCATATTGGGATGAGGAGCGACACAATTTGAGCGTTCCGACCGATGGCGTGGTTATCAAACTCAACGACTTCGTACAACGTCGCCAGATGGGAACAACCGCCAAATCGCCACGTTGGGCAGTAGCCTACAAATTCAAGGCAGAGCAGGCATTGACACGCCTTAACAGCGTCGATTTTCAGGTGGGCCGTACAGGAGCAATCACCCCCGTAGCAAATCTCGACCCCGTGCAGTTGGCAGGCACAACCGTACGACGTGCTTCGCTGCACAATGCCGAGCAGATTGCACAGCTCGATATCCGTTTAGGCGATATGGTATATGTCGAGAAGGGTGGCGAAATCATCCCGAAGATTACGGGTGTAGAGCTGTCGCAACGTCCGACCGACAGCCGTCCGTTTCAATATGCCGAACTCTGCCCCGAGTGTGGCACTCCGCTGGTGCGATTCGAGGGCGAGGCGAAGCACTACTGTCCAAACCAAAACCACTGCCGACCACAAATTTTGGGTCGCATAATTCACTTCATACGACGCAA